>CAIPNN010000072.1 GCA_903866425.1 uncultured Actinomycetes bacterium | reverse complement strand
GAGTTGACCGGGATCACGCCGGCGGGCGAGATGTGGTCGGTGGTGACCGAGTCGCCCAGCACCGCGAGGGCACGGGCGCCCTCGATGTCGGTGACGCCCGGGGCGTCGGGCGTAAGGCCCTCGAAGAACGGCGGCAGCTGCACGTAGGTGCTGTCGGAATCCCACGCGTAGGTGTCGCCGGCCGGAACCGGGATGGCCTGCCAGCGGGCATCGCCGTCGAACACCGACGCGTAGTACTCCTTGAAGAGGTCGGCGTCGATCGTGCTCTCCACGATCTCGCGCACCTCATCGGCCGAGGGCCAGATGTCGGACAGCATCACGGGCTGGCCGTCGCTGCCCGTGCCGATGGGCTCGGTGGTGAGGTCGATGTCCACGCGGCCGGCCAGGGCGAACGCCACCACCAGCGGCGGCGATGCCAGGAAGGCCGCCTTCACGTGCGGGCTCACGCGGCCCTCGAAGTTGCGGTTGCCCGAGAGCACCGCAGCCACCACGAGGCCGTCGTCCTCGATGGCCTTGGTCACGGGTGCGTCGAGCGGACCCGAGTTACCGATGCAGGTGGTGCAGCCGTAGCCCACGAGGTTGAAGCTGATCTTGTCGAGGTAGGGCATGAGGCCCGACTTCTCCATGTAGCCGGTCACCACCTGAGAGCCCGGGGCGAAGGAGGTCTTCACAGTCGGGTTGACCGTGAGGCCCTTCTCCACCGCGCGCTTGGCAACCAGACCTGCGCCCACCATCACGTACGGGTTCGACGTGTTGGTGCACGAGGTGATGGCGGCGATCGCCACTGAGGCGGGGCCGAACGCGGCGGTCTCGCCGTCGATCGTGATGTCCTTCGTGGGGTAGTGGCGACCCTCGTCGCTGCTCTTGCCCTCGGGGTACTCCTGCATGAAGCGGTTGCCCACCTCGGGCAGCGTGACGCGGTCCTGCGGACGGCGCGGGCCCGAGAGGGACGGCACGACGTCGCCCAGGTCGAGCGCCAGGTGCTCGTCGTAGAGGGGGTCGGGGTCGCCGTCCTCGCGGAACATGCCCTGCTCGCGGTAGTAGGCCTCCACCAGCGGCACCAGATCGCCGCGGTTGGTGGTCTCCAGGTAGCGGAGCGCCTCGGCGTCGACCGAGAAGATGCCGGTGGTGGCGCCGTACTCGGGGCCCATGTTGGCGATGGTGGCGCGGTCGGCCAGCGTGATGTTGCTGAGGCCGTCGCCGTAGTACTCGACGAACTTGCCCACCACACCGTGCGCGCGGAGCATCTCGGTGAGGGTGAGCACCAGGTCGGTGGCGGTGGCGCCCGGCTGCAGCTGGCCGGTGAGCTTGACACCCACCACAACCGGCCACGGCAGGTTGATGGGCTGGCCAAGCAGGTTGGCCTCGGCCTCGATGCCACCCACGCCGAAGCCCAGGATGCCGATGCCGCTGATCATGGTGGTGTGCGAGTCGGTACCCACGAGCGAGTCGGGGTACGCACGGAGCTCGCCGTCCACCTCGCGGGTGGCAACCACAGATGCCAGGTACTCCAGGTTCACCTGGTGCACGATGCCGGTGCCCGGGGGCACGGCACGGAAGTCCTTGAACGCCTGCTGTGCCCAGCGAAGCAGCGCGTAGCGCTCGGCGTTGCGCTCGTACTCCTTGGCCACGTTGTCCTCGAACGAGTGGTCGGTCCCGAAGAAGTCGACCTGCACCGAGTGGTCGATGACCAGGTCGGCAGGCACGAGCGGGTTGATGCGCGAGGGGTCGGCGCCCAGAGTGGCCATGGCGTCGCGCATGGCGGCCAGGTCGACCACACAGGGAACACCGGTGAAGTCCTGCATCACCACGCGGGCGGGAAGCAGCGGCACCTCACGCGCGGTGCCCGAGTTGGGGGCCCAGGCGGCCAGCGCCTTCACGTCGTCCTCGCTCACGAACTCGCCGCCGGCGTTGCGCAGCACGTTCTCGATGAGGATCTTCACCACGTACGGCGTGCGGCTGAGGTCGGTGCCCAGCGCGCCGAGGCGCCAGATGGCGTAGTCCGTGCCGCCGACCGACAGGGTCGCGCGTGCGTTGAACGGGTCCGGCGATGCGCTCACAAGTGCTCCTCGTGCGAAATTCGGTGTCAGGCCGCACGCGTCCGCGCGGCGACCGGGGAGGGTACAAGAGGCAGGGCACCGGGTGGCGGGGGCGAACGTGGGCCTCATGACCTCATTCCGCACTCTCTCCGCTGCTGCGGCTCTCGCAGGCGCATCCGTGCTCATCGCCGGGTGTGGCTTCGGGGGCGGCACCACCACCGTCACCGTCACGTCCACCACGGGTGGTTCGAGCAACCTGGCTCCCACCAGCACCACGGCCACGACGGGGACCACCTCCACTGCGACCACGTCAACGGCGACCACCGCCACGACAGCGACGGTCGCATCCACCACCACGACCACGCCGGCCAAGCCCAAGCCCGACCCGGTGAAACAGGCCAACATGGCCCTGCAGAAGGACCTCGCCACCCTGGGCTTCTACAACGGCCCGATCAACGGCGTGTACGGCCCGCAGACGAAGGCTGCCGTGTCCTCGTTCCAGAAGGCCGCGCAGTTGCCGGTTGATGGCATTGCCGGCCCGCAGACCTGGGCGGCAATCAACCTGGCGCTCGGCAACCCCAACACCGACGCCGTCGAGCTGCTGCAGACCGCCCTCACCGGCCTCTGCTACTACGACGGGGCGATTGACGGTGTCGCTGGCTCCGGCACCGAGCAGGCGCTCATCGCGTTCCAGAAGAAGGCCGGCATCACCGCCGACGGTCGCTACGGCCCGGCCACGGCCAACGCACTCGCCAAGGCATGGCCCAACCGCCCGGCCTCGTGCTCAGGCGGCGGCAGCGGTGGCGGTGGCAGCAACACGAGCGGTGAGACCGCCACGCTCGGCAGCCCGGCGATCCAGCGCACGTTCGACCTGTCGTCGTGCACGGTGACCCGCGGCACCATCTTCGCCACCGGCTCGTCCGGCAGCGTCAACCTCGGTGTCGACACCACTGGCGGCTCGAACGCCCAGGTGGTTGTGAAGGGTGGCGGCTACGGCCTGCAGGGCACCGTGAAGAAGGTGTCCATCTCGAGCAACGGGCAGTTCCGCCTGAGCGGCACCTGGGGCAACAACAACCAGGCGTTCACCATGGTTGGTACCTGCGACAACTGATGACCCCCGCCGCCGCGGGTTCACCGCTCCTTAGGACGGAGTGGTGAGCCTGCGGTAGCGGATGCGGTGCGGTTGGTCGGCGTCGTGGCCCATGCGCATCTTGCGGTTGGCCTCGTAGTCGGCGTAGTTGCCCTCGAACCACACCACGTTGCTGTCGCCCTCGAAGGCCAGGATGTGCGTGGCCATGCGGTCGAGGAACCAGCGATCGTGGGTGATGATGACGCAGCAGCCCGAGAAGGTCTCGAGCGCTGTCTCGAGCGCGCGGAGCGTGTCGACATCGAGGTCGTTGGTGGGCTCGTCGAGCAGCAGCAGGTTGCCGCCGCCGGCCAGCATCTTGGCCATGTGCACGCGGTTGCGCTCACCACCTGACAGCTGTCCAACGGGCTTCTGCTGGTCGGGGCCCTTGAAGTTGAACGACGCCGTGTACGCGCGGGCCTGCATCTCGTTGCCCCCGCCGAGGTCGATCATGTCCTTGCCGTCGCTGATCTCGTCGTAGACGGTCTTCTTGGGGTCGAGGTCGTCACGGCTCTGGTCGACGTAGGCCAGCTGCACGGTGTCGCCAATGCGGATCTGGCCCCCGTCGGGCTGCTCCTGTCCGGTGATCATCTTGAACAGGGTGGTCTTACCGGCACCGTTCGGGCCGATCACTCCCACGATGCCGCCGGGCGGCAGTGAGAAGTTGAGGTCGTCAAACAGCAGGCGGTCGTCGAAGCCCTTGGCCACGCCGGTGGCCTCAACCACCAGGTCGCCGAGGCGCGGGGCGAGGGGAATTCGGATGTCGGCCATGCCGCCGCGCTTTTGCATCTCGGCCTCTTCGGCCACCAGGCGCTCGTAGTTGGCCACACGCGCCTTGCTCTTGGCCTGGCGGCCCTTGGGGTTCATGCGAACCCACTCGAGCTCCTGCGACAGGGCCTTCTGGCGGTTGCTCGCCTGCTTCTCCTCCTGCTGCAGGCGCTTCTCCTTCTGCTCAAGCCAGCTGGAGTAGTTGCCCTGGTAGGGGATTCCCTTGCCGCGGTCGAGCTCGAGAATCCAGCCCGCCACGTTGTCGAGGAAGTAGCGATCGTGGGTCACTGCGACGACGGTGCCCTTGTACTCCTCGAGAAAGCGCTCGAGCCACGACACCGACTCGGCGTCGAGGTGGTTGGTGGGCTCGTCGAGCAGCAGCATGTCGGGGGCCGAGAGCAGCAGGCGGCACAGGGCCACGCGGCGGCGCTCGCCACCGGAGAGCTTGGTCACATCGGCGTCGCTCGCCGGCACGCGCAGGGCGTCCATGGCCACCTCGATCTCGCGGTCGAGGTCCCACGAGTTGGTCTGCTCGATCTTGTCCTGCACCTCCTGGTACTCCTCGAGGAGGGCGGTCATCTCGTCGGCATCCATGGGCTCGGCCAGCTTGGCGCCGATCTCGGCGAAGCGGTTGAGCAACTCGCGGCGCGGGGTGACGCCGTCCTCAACGTTGCCGCGCACGTCCTTGTCGGGGTCGAGATGCGGCTCCTGCTGCAGGTAGCCGATCTTCACGCCCTTGCCGGGCATGCAGTCGCCGTTACTTGGGGTGACTTCCCCGGCCATGATCTTGAGCAGGGTGCTCTTGCCGGCGCCGTTCAGGCCGAGCACGCCGATCTTGGCGCCGGGCAGGAATGCAAGGGTGATGTCGTCGAGCACCACGCGGTCCGGCGGATACGCCATGCGGACCTTGTGCATCTGGAAGACGAATTCGTTGGATGACATAGGGCGGCATCATAGAGTGGCCGCATGTGCACCAACTTCAAGATCAAGCCGGCTACCGACGGCACCGTTGTTGTGGGGCGCACCATGGAGTTCCCCGATCTCATCCCGTGGGAGGTGCAGGTGGTGCCGGTTGGGGTGCCGCGCACGTCTGCCGGGGTGAAGAACGGCGTGGCGTGGACGCCCCAGTACGGCGTCGTGGGCATGGGTGCCATGGGCGAGGGGCTGCTGGCCGACGGCATGAACACCGAGGGCCTGAGTGCCCACGCGCTCTACATGGCCGGCTTCTGTGACTACGCGGCACCCACGGGCACTGGCAACGACATCAGCGAGATGGATGTCATCGCCTACCTGCTCGGCACATGCACGAGCGTTGCCGAGGCGAAGGCCGCAGCCGCACATCTGAACGTGGTGGGGTACGACCCCGGCGTGGGATTCGTGCCGCCCCTGCACTTCTTCCTGCACGACGCCACAGCGTCGATGGCCATCGAGTTCCGCCCCGAGGGCATGAGCATCGTCGACAACCCCACCGGGGTCGGCACCAACCCGCCCTTCCTCGACTGGCACCTCACCAACCTGCGCAACTACGTGGGCGTGTCGGCGGTCAACCCCACCACCACGGTGGGCCACACCACGCTGCACCCTCTGGGGCAGGGTGGTGGCCTGCTCGGCCTGCCCGGCGACTACACGCCGCCCTCACGGTTTGTGCGGGCCGCCGCCATGGTGCTGCTGATGGAACAGCCCGCCGACGCCGCATCGGCCGAGGCCGCCTGCCTGCACGCGCTCAATGCCTTCGACATCCCGGCGGGGCTCATCACCGAGGAGTTCGCGCCGGGCAAGGTCGTTCCCGAGGTGACCACGTGGGTGACGGTGTGCAACCTCACCGACCACCGGTACGCATACCGAACAATCGGCGACCCCACGCCATACGTGGTGGACTTGTCGTCAACCGACTTCTCAACCGGCCGCCGTACGCCCATCCCGGGCCCGGCCCGGTTCAGTCCCGTCACGCTGTAGGAGGACCACATGGACGTCACCGGAGACTCGTTCCAGACCGATGTCATCGAGCGCTCGTACGAGATGCCGGTGGTCGTGGACTTCTGGGCCGAGTGGTGCGGGCCGTGCCGCCAGCTCGGGCCGCTCATCGAGTCGGCCGTCGAGCGGCGCATGGGCGATGTGGAACTGGCCAAGGTCGATATCGACGCGCACCCCGCGCTGGCCCAGCAATTTCAGGTGATGAGCATCCCCGCCGTGAAGGCATTCCGGAACGGCGAGGTGGTGGAGGAATTCGTGGGGCTCATCTCGGCCGACCAGATGGAGACCTTCCTCAACGCGCTGGTACCGAGCCAGGTGGACATGCTGGTTGAGGCCGGCGATGAGGACTCCCTGCGCGAAGCCATCTTCCGCGACGCCGGGCGCACCGACGCCCGCATTGCGCTGGCGCACATCCTCATCAATGAGGGTGAGCCGCAGGAGGCTGCGGAGGTGCTGGCACCTGCCGAGCACGACCCCATCGCTGCGGGGCTGCTCGCCCGCACGCGCCTGCTGAATAG
>CAIPNN010000071.1 GCA_903866425.1 uncultured Actinomycetes bacterium | reverse complement strand
CCGCATCTGCCCCGATTGAGGGGCAGCTGCTTACGAGCCCCCGCAGAACGGATGACGGCCAGCCGCGCCGCAACCGCCACAAAGGCGTTCCGGGGGCACGCCCGTAGTCCATTGACTGGGTGATCTCACTGGGTGAGACTCTTGGGGTGGGTACTCCTCCCGACAACGGCGAGGGGATGTCGATCGGGTCGCTTGCAGCCCGAACCGGCGTCCCCGTGGACACGCTGCGCGCTTGGGAGCGCCGGTACGGCGTGCTGCGGCCGTGGCGCACCGATGGTGGCCAGCGGCGCTACGGCGCGGCCGATGTGGAGCGTGTGCTGTGGCTGGCGGCGCGATGCGCCGAGGGGCAGCGCATCTCCGATGCGGTCACCGCGCTCACCGCGCTGTCGGCACGGGAGGCCGGGGCCGAGACGCTGCCGGTGGACGCCCTCATTGCCCGTATCAGTGCATCAGCGCGCCAGGGCGACTCGGGGCGCATGGAGGTGGAGCTCGACCGGGCATTCGCCGCCCTGCCACTGGTGCAGGTGATGGAACTCGTGGTCTTCCCCGCCCTTGCCGACCTCGGACGCCGCTGGGCGGCTGGGGAGTCAGTGGTGGTGGCCGAGCACATGCTGTCGACCGCGACCGAGCGGCGTCTCGCCGGACGTCTGGCCGCAGCCCGCAGGCCGCGTGGCCCCATCGGAATCGTTGCGTGCCCGCCCGGTGAGCGGCACTCCGTCGGCGCCATGACGCTTTCGGTGCTCATGGCACAGGACGGCTGGCGCATCACATTTCTCGGTGCAGACACCCCGCTCGGCGAAGCCGATTCCATTGCGGCCGCACGTCGTGCCAGCGCGTGCGTGGCCGTGTGCACCGTGCCCGGGAGCGCGGAGCGCGCGGTGCGCGAGATCGGCAACTGCCACAACACCCGCCTGTGGGTGCTGGCAGGCCCCGATGCCCCGCTTCCCTCGGAGGCCACTGTGCCCGTGTGGGGCCCCGACCTGCAGGCGGCGCGTGATGCTGCCGCCGAACGCGCGGCGGGTGAGGCAGCGGCCTAGCCGCCCCACCCGCGCACGTCGCGGGTACTACTTGCCGCGAACGGCGATACGGAAGCCGCGCCACGGGTTGATTGCGTAGCCCGGAATCGTCTGCGGAGTGCTGCCGATTGCGGACAGCCACATCTGGTACGCGGTCGCGGTAACCACGCCACCGTGCCAACGGCGCCAGACGATCTTGGGGTTGCTCAGGGCCGGCGGCGCGGAGATGGTGTCAAGCGCTTCCACGACGTTACCGCCCTGATCGAGCGTGCCCCACGGCGAGCGGGTAAGCGCCTGGCCCACCGGACTCACGTTGCCGTTGTACGGAAGCACCGGCGGGAACGGCGTGTCGGCCGTGCACTCGGCGGGTGTGAGGGATGCCACGGGGCACCAGTCGGGCGCGGTGCCCGGCACGGCCACGTACGAAGCGAGAGGCTGCTGAGCCGCGTTGGTGACGTTGCCATTGGCATCCATCTGCGTGGCATTGGGCTGGTCACCCGCTGCGCAACCCGACGTGTCAACCGGGCAATTGACGTACTGACCCGGGTTGGTCGGGTAGTCCCAGTACGAGAACGTGCCGCCGCCCTTCGGATCGAAGTAGGCCGCCTTGATCCACTCGTCCTGGCTGGTCAGCGCGAAGCCCTTCGTCGAGTTGCGCGTGGCCTTGCGGTTGCTCATGGTGTACATGCCCGTCTCGGTGTTGGGCGAGAGGCGCACGGTGTAGCTGGTGGTCTTCAGGGCGGTGCCGTTGACGGTCGTGACGACCTTCGTCTTCTTCGACACCAACTTGCCGTTCTGCATCGAGTTGATGAAGCGGGCCGCGCGGCTGAAGTCGGCCGAGTTGTACGGCCTGTTGGCCCAGCCCGGTGAGGCCACGTAGTAGCGCTGCCCGGGGGCCGCCTTCATGTTGCGGTTTACTGACCCGTACTTGGGCCACACCGACGAACTCTCGGCGGCATCCCAGAGGTGGTGACGGTTCAGACCCATCGGGTCAGCCGTGTTGAGGAAGGTCACCCACTGCGAGGTGGTCACCTCCATCTCGCCCACGTTAAATGCGTACTTGACCCCACCCACCTGAACGCAGTTGCCGGGAATGAGGGTTTCCTTCTGCACCGAGGGGTCGTAGGTGGCCGGCGGGTTGGCGATGATGGCGTTCAGCGCACTGATGCACGACGCCTGCGACTGATAGACGCTGTTGTAGAAGGGGATGATCCACGCGGACGGGTTGTTGGGCGAACCAACCGTGACCGTGCTGAGGGTCACAGTGCTCGAACGCGTGGCCGCGCTCGCCGAGATCTTGCTGACGGTGTTCGACAGGAAGTTGGCCGTGTAGAGGTTGCCCGACGTGTCGATGGTGATGCCAGACGGGCGGCGCTCGGTCAGGGCGATGATGCGCGACTGCCCGCTCTGGGTGACGCGCGACACCGAATCTGCACCGTTGTTGGTGGTGTAGACGTTGCCCGACGCGTCGACCGTGATGCCGATGGGGCGACGACCCGTGGTGCCCAGAATCCTGGAGGCGCCCTTGGGGGTGACCTTGGAGACGTTCTTGCTGTTCCAGTTCGCCGTGTACAGGTTGCCCGATCCGTCCATGGCAATCGCCTGCGGGAAGCTGCCGGTCTTGCCGAGCGTGGATGCCACGCCAGCCGGCGTGATCTTGGTGATCGTGCCGGTGGCCTCGTTGGCCGTGTACACGTTGCCCGACGAGTCGAGCACGATGCCGAGCGGGTGCTTGCCGGTTGCGGCAAGCGTGCTCGAAACGCCGGCGGGCGTGATCTTGGTGACGGTGCTGTCGATGTAGTTCGTCGTATAGACGTTGCCCGACGAGTCGACCTTGATTCCCATGGGCTTGTTGCCGGTCGTGCCCAGCGTGGTGGACACACCAGCAGGGGTGATCTTGGTCACCGTGTTGGCGCCGATGTTCGACGTGTACACGTTGCCCGCGGAGTCGAGCGCGATGCCCATGGGCATGGCACCCGTGGTACCCAGAATCGTCGAAACGCCAGCAGGGGTGATCATGCTGACGTTGTTCGCGCCTGAGTTGGCCGTGTAGGCGTTGCCGGCCGAGTCGACGACCACTGAATTCGGGGCCGTTCCGGTGGTGCCGAAGATCGACGACGCGCGCATGGCGGATGACGGCGCGGACGGTGCCGGTGCAGCCTGGGCGGTGGCGATGCCTGCAGCACCGCCGATGGCCGCGCATGCGAGAAGAATGGAGAGGGTGGCATTGCGCCTGCCCATGGGATTACGGCTGTTCATCGGTACTCGACTTCCCGTTGTGGGTCGGGGGCGATCGTCTGGAGGGACAGGGTTAGGTAACCCGCTGCAGCCGACGGAGTCAAGCGGTCGGGGTGTTCACGCGTGCCCACCGAACATCGCGGTACGCATCAATACGTGCGCAGAACGGCGAAGGGCGCCCAATGGG
>CAIPNN010000070.1 GCA_903866425.1 uncultured Actinomycetes bacterium | reverse complement strand
TGGCGCGCAATGTGTCCGACCCCATCGGGTCGCCGGGTGACGAGGTGGGCGAGAACGACGAGACCGACTTCCGCACGCTGGCCGACCTCACGCACGGGGTGTACTTCTTCGAGCTCTCGCGTGGGCTGTCGACGCTGCGCACCGACCTGCGTCGCATCGACTTCCGCAAGGGCACCGGCGTGCGCTCGGTCAACCCCATCAACCCGCGCCTGCAGGGTGACATCACGGGCCTCTACCGCCCAGGCGGCCCGCCCGCCCCGGGGGTCGTGGGCAAGTAGCCTGCAGGGACGCGTCCGGGCGAGGGCGAATAGCCGTTTCGCCGCGCATGGCGTCGGTGTCATGCCGCTATTGAAAGGGCCCCAATGAAGCGTTCGCTCCCCATCGTCACCGCCGCTCTTGGCGCGGCGCTGCTGATCCCCTCGATCGCGTCGGCGCAGGCCGGCACATGCAACAACCCGGCCAACCTGCCCACCAGCGGGGTCACGTCTGATGGCGCGATCAACTGGCTGGCCATCAGTGCCACCAATGGCAGCACCACGCCCACCTCAAATGGGGCGCAGCCCTCGGGCGACTACTGCGGCGTGTCAACCACGGGTGTGGGCACCGGATTCGGGTACGTCTGGGCCATGTCGGGCAACGGCCTGGTGCGCATCGACCCCAACAGCAACGAGACCATCGGCTACACGGCCACGGTGAGCAACGCCCAGTCGGCGGCCCAGGCCGGCAACTACCTGTGGGTGTCAACGCCAGATCGCGCCACCGGGTTCACGTCCACGGGCGTGTCGAAGGTGAAGGTGGCCGCTCCGACGTCGAAGAAGTACGCGTCGGGCCTGTCGTCGGTCATCAAGGTGTCGGGTTCCACCGTGTGGGTGGGGAACGCCGACTACCGCGTGGTGCAGAAGGTGTCGTCGTCGAACGGCAAGGTGACGATGTCGTTCCCCGTGAGCAACACCCCGCGCAACCTTGCGCTTGCGGGCAGCGCCATCTGGGTGCTGTCGAACAGCCCCAACTACGCCGTGCGCGCGTACAACACGTCGAGCGGCAAGGCGCTGAGCGGCTCGGCCGCCCTGGCAGGCGCACCCTTCGGCCTGGTGGCATCAGGCGGGGCCATGTGGATCTTCACCCAGAAGTACATCTACAAGTTCTCCACCAGCAACTACAAGCAACTGGCGCGTTACGCGCAGGCAATCCCGCCTGGGTTCACCATCTTCAACGGCCGTGCCGTGGCAGCGGGCCTCGGCGGCATCTGGATGCTCTCGCAGCAGTGCCAGCTGTACCGGTTCGATACGGCATCACACTCGGTGAACCTGAAGACCTCCACCGGGGCGTCCTGCGGCAACGGCAGCAGCGCCCTGGTGCTGGCCTCGGGCTCGCTGTTCAGCAACCTGCAGGGTGGCAGCGCCTTCCCGGCCGGCCACACCGTGGTGCGGAGCACGCCCGTCAGCTGATGATGCACGTGGGCACGCCACCATTCCGGTGGCGTGCCCACGGCAGTGCTGCTCAGGCGCTACGTCGCCTGCGGCCGGTGCCCTTCGGTGCGCCGCCACCACCGGGGCCACCGCCGCCGGGGCGACCCTGACCCGACCGGGCGGGACGCTGTCCCTGCTTGGCTCCGGGTGCGCCACCACGCGGCTTCTGGTGCTGCTTCTTCACGGGCGCGTCGCCTGCGGCCTCAATGAACTGGCTCTCCAGCTTGAGGGTGCGGGCCATCGAGCGCATATCCGACACGTGCTCGCTGCCCACGAACGTGATGGCCACGCCCTTGTCGCCGGCCCTGCCGGTGCGGCCCGTGCGGTGCACGTAGTCCTCTGCAAGCCCTGGCGGGTCGAAGTTGATGACGCGGGCCACGTTGTCCACGTGAATGCCGCGGGCGGCAACGTCAGTAGCCACCAGGGTGGTCACGCGGCCGGCCTCGAAGTCGGCAAGCGCTCGCTCACGCTGGCGCTGGCTCTTGTCGCCATGCATCGCCACTGCGTCCACGCGCTTCTTCTTGAGGTGCCGCACCAGGCGGTCGGCGCCGTGCTTGGTGCGCACGAACACCAGGTTCAGGTCGTGGGCGCCTTCAAGCTGGTGCACCAGCATGTCGAGGCGCTCCTCGCGCTCGACACGGATGAAGCGGTGCTCGATGTCGGCGGCCTTCTGGACCGGCGGGGTGTGTTCGTGTCGCACGCCATTGCTCGTGTACAGCTCCGCGATGCGTCCGGCCTCACCATCGAGGGTGGCCGAGAAGAACAG
>CAIPNN010000069.1 GCA_903866425.1 uncultured Actinomycetes bacterium | reverse complement strand
GCCGAGAGGGCCACGGCAAAGATCGCGGGGTCGGGCTTGCGGTGCCCCACTGCTGCGCTCGCGCAGATCACGCCAAACCGGTCGGCAACGCCCAACCGCTCCAGATGCTGGGGAAGTGCGCAGTCCCAGTTGCTCACCACCCCGAGGGCGAGCCCCATGTCGGCGAGGGCATCAAGCGTCGGGAGGACGTCGTCAAACAGGCTGAATTGCAGGCATTCCACGAGCAGCTCGGTGGCGAGCGGCACCGGTGGCGCGCCGGGCCCGAGTGAGGCAATCAACACGCCGGCGCACTCGGCCCTCAATTGCGCGAGCCCCTCGGCATCGCACCCCGCCTGCATGTGCACGCGGTAATGCGCAATCTCGGCACTGAGCGCTGCTGCCACCCGGGGCTCGTCGTACACGTATCCGGCATCGCCCAGCAGGCCCGTGAGCACAGGCGCCGGAGGCGTCATGCGCAGCAACGTGCCGAAGGCGTCGAGCAGGACCGCGCGCACCGTCACCGAAGGCCCACTGCACCAATGGACGACGCGAATGTGAACATGGGGATGGAGGGCGCCACAGGCGTAAGGGTACGGCCCAACCACGATGCGCGGGCCAGCGGCAACCCGGTCCTATACTCGGCGGCCGTGCCAGGACCCACCTCCACGCTGCCGAAGGGCGGCACTCACCGCTCCACCCGACGCCTCAACGGCCCCACCCGCATTGCCGTCATCGCCGGTGCGGCAGTGGTTGCGCTGTGGATTCCCTCGTTCATCGCGACGGCGTATGCAGAGGTGCCCGCGCGCGATTACCTCGCGAACCCCGCCAAGGGCTGGGGCTTTCTGTGGGAGTCGGTCACGGCGTCGCGCAACCCGCGGCTCGGCACCGCCGATGCTGCGCTGCAGGAGGCCACGCAGGTATGGGCCGGTCAGCCAGCGGTGGCGTCTGACGTATCGCTCAAGGCCATTCCCTCCCCGTGGGACATCCCGGTGGCGGCGGGTGGGGTGGCCCCCGCAGCCGGTCGCGCCGTGGTGACGCCGGCTGACGAGTTGCAGTGGGTGGTCACAGGAAGCGTCGAGGGTGGACCCGACCAGGTGATCGGCCTGCTCGACTACCGCACCGGCCAGGTTGCCTGGGACATCAGGCCGCTCGCATCGGCAGGCGCACGATGATCCCCGTCAATCGCATGCGGCGCCGGCGCAAGGAGCGCGAGCGCCACGGGCGCGTGGGTCTGGGGCGCGTGCTTGCGCTCACACTCGCCATCGTCGCGACCCTGCTGGGCGTTGCCGGTGCAGTTGCCTACCAGTCGGCCACCGACGGCCTTCCGGGCCTCGATGAGTTGCAGCCCGTGGCACTTGGCCAGAACTCCAAGATTCTCGACCGCAACGGCAAGTCGCTCGGGGTCATCGCCGGCGTGACCAACCGCACCGAGATCCCGTACGCGCGGATCCCCAAGTCGCTGCGCGATGCGACCGTAGCCATTGAGGACAAGCGCTTCTACGAGCACAACGGCGTTGACTACCTGCGCCTGGTGGGTGCGGCCGTGAACAACGCCCGCGGAGGCGGTCGCCAGGGCGGCAGCACCATCACCATGCAGCTTGCCAAGAACCTCTACGACCCCACCGCGCCCCGTGGCTTCTCGCAGAAGATCAAGGAGGCCTATCTGGCAGCCGAGATCGAGCAGAAGTACACGAAGAACCAGATCCTCGCGAAGTACCTCAACGGCGTGTTCTACGGCGAGAACTCGGTGGGCGTGCAGGCCGCGGCGCTCACGTACTTCAACACGCCGGTATGGGGCCTCACGCTGCCGCAGGCGGCCCTCATCGCCGGGCTCCCGCAGGCGCCGTCGGCCTACGACCCATTCATCAACCCCAAGGACGCCACTGCGCGCCGCAACACGGTGCTTCAGGAGATGGCATCGCAGGGGTACATCACGCAGGCTGCGGCAGACGAGGCGAAGGCCACGCCGCTCGAACTGCAGCGCGGGTCGTTCTACCAGCGCAAGAAGGAGGGCTACTTCTTCGACTACGTGCGTCAGGAGCTCATCGACCAGTTCGGCGAGGAGCGCGTGCAGCGGGGCGGCATGAACGTGCGCACCACGATCGACCCGGCCCTCCAGCGCGCCGCTGAGCAGGCCATCAAGGGCAACCTCGGCCAGCCCGACGATCCGGCGGCGGCCATCGTGCTGCTGGATGCCCGCACCGGATACATCCGCGCGATGGCCACCAGCCAGACCTACGGCGACGAAAGTCAGTTCAACTACGCCACGCAGGCCAAGCGCCAGCCCGGTTCGACCTTCAAGACGTTCGTGCTCACGCGCGCCATCGCCGACGGCGTCAACCCCTACAACACCGTGTACGCCAGTCGGCCCATCAACATCACCGACCCCAAGTGGGGGCCGATCAACGTGGCCACCTACTCCAACTCGTACGCCGGCCCCATCTCCATTCACGACGCCACGCTCAAGTCGGACAACTCCGTGTACATCCAGATGACCCTGGACGAGGGGCCTGACCGCGTGGTGAATATGGCCAAGCGCATGGGTGTGAAGTCCGACCTGCCCGCGGTGCCATCCATTGGTCTTGGCGCCGGCGAAGTGACCCCGCTCGACATGGCCACCGCGTACGCGCCCCTTGCCAATGGCGGACTGCGCGTCAAGCCCATCGCCATCACCGACCTCGGGGCGGGCGCCCCGGCAAGCGACCTGGCCACGCCAAAGCGCTCCAGGGTGTTCAGTGACGGCGTGGCCTACGAGGTCACCCGCATCCTGCGCGACAACGTGTCGTCGGGTACCGGTGGCAATGCGAACCTGGGTATCGCACAGGCGGGCAAGACCGGCACCACAGACGACTACACGGACGCCTGGTTTGTGGGCTACACGCCCAAGTACGTCTGCGCCGTGTGGGTGGGCTACCCCAACGCGGATGGTGTGCGTCGCTCGATGACCAGCGTGCATGGCATCACCGTGGCGGGCGGCACGTTCCCCGCCATGATCTGGCACGACTTCATGAGTGTCGTCACGGCCAAGGGCGCCAACCCCGACTGGGCGATGCCGAAGAACCCGGTGCTGTGGTCACCGTTCTCGTCTGACTTCACCGAAACGGCATCGCAGTACGCGGTGAGTACGGCGAGCAGCACCAAGGCCAAGACCACCACGAAGCCCAAGACCACGTCCACCAAGGACACGACCACGGTCGCGCCGCCGCCCGACACCATCGTCACCCCCACGCCTGCGCCTGCGCCCACCCCTGCGCCGGCACCGGCACCAGCGCCGGCACCAGCGCCGGCACCCGAGCCCGCGCCGACGCCACCGACGACACCGACGACTCCCTAAGGGAGTTCGTCGAGCCCGATCATGTCTTCGGGTCGTGCGGTGAGCAGCAGGATTCCCACCATGCCCGCCATTGCAGCGGCAGCAATGGCGATCCACGCAGCGGGCAGCACCGTCACCGACCAGTCGCCGTCGAGCCGGGCCGACGGCTTGCCCGCGCGCTCTGCCACGACCTCGATACCGGGCGCCAGTGCGGCGCGGGTGGCCCAGACGACGCCCACCACTGCCGCCACAACGACGAGGGCCCCGAGTATGCGCGCCACACGCGTTCCGGTGGCAGGGCGCCACCATACGCACAGCACCCCCACGGCGATCAGGATCACGCCGGCAACCGGCAGCACCCACGTGGCCGCACTGGCGCCGTAGCCGGTGAGCGAATCGCTGCCCGTGGGCAGGTCGGCGGAGTACCACGCGAGCACCGGCAGGATGCACAGCAGCAGGCCGCAGGCGGCAGACGCCACCCCCAGGCCATGTGCGCGCGGGCTCATCGGCCCCCCTGCGTTCCGATGCGCTTGAACACGACCACGCCACCCGTATTCCACACCAGCTCGAAGTCAGGTCGCGTGGCCACGTCGTCAAGCGCCATCTGGAAGCCCATGGCGTTGAGGCGGTCGTACAGGTCGGGGCGGGTGCGATCGACGATGACCCACT
>CAIPNN010000068.1 GCA_903866425.1 uncultured Actinomycetes bacterium | reverse complement strand
ATCTTCGCCGGTGTCTCAAGCGGTGCCGTCATGCACACCTGCGCACGCGTGGCATCGAAGATGGAGCGCGGCACCGTGGTGGGCATCATCTGCGACAGCGGATGGAAGTACCTGTCGGCCGGCATCTGGACCGGCGAGCTCGACGTTGTCGAGGAGACCCTCGACAACGGCGTGTTCTGGTAGCCCGAGGCCGTTCGTGAAGCTGTCACCCGGCCTTGCCGAGACCATCATCGTGCACGCCCGTGAGGAGTTCCCCAACGAGTGCTGCGGCCTCATCGCGGGCAAGGACGGCGTGGCCACGCGTGTGCTGCCGGCCACCAACGCCGAGGGCACGCCCTTCATGTACGTGATGGAGCCCCGCGAGCAGATGGACTTGATGGAGCAGATCGAGGACGCCGGCGAAGACCTGCTGGCCATCTACCACTCGCACACCCGCTCGGCGGCCTACCCGTCGAAGACCGACGTGGAGCTGGCGTTCTTTGCCGAGCCGCTCTACGTGATCGTGTCACTGCAGGACGAGAGCACCCCGGTCATCCGCGCGTTCCACCTGGCGCGTTCGGCACCCGACGGTGAGCAGATCACCGAGGAGCCGGTCGACATCAGCTGACCGGCGCTTGCGCGGTCCTCAGCGCGAGGCTTTCTCCTGCCGCAGCGTTTCATTCCAGGTCAGTCCCTGCATTGCCGGGGGGATGGCCACTGCTCCTGCCAGCGCGATGAAGTCGCGGGTCAGTTCGGAGGAGGGTTCCTTCTCTGGCGAGACATCATTGTTCGTGTCGGGATTTATTGCGCCCACTCCTGTGAATGCGCCGACGTGCGCACAGCCCATGGTCTGGCGGGAAGTTATCTGATAATCAGATAAGTATGGAAAAGCTCACAGCAACCGCGGCCGCACGTTCATTTGCCGACATGCTTGATGCCGTCGAAGCCCGCGGGGAGTCATTCACAATCATGAGGCGGGGCCGACCCGTCGCGGTCGTCTCGCCGCCGACCTCTGGCCGCTCGACGAGTGCACTGCTCGAGTGGCTCGACCGCAACCGACCAGACGCCGACTGGGCCGATGACCTGGTGGCGCTTCGGGGCACGCTACCGGCACCGGATTCCGTATGGCCCGACTGATTCTCGACTCGAGCGTGCTTGTGGCAGGGCACCGCGGCGAGGGGCTGCCCGGCATGGTCGCCGAGCACGAAGAGGACGTCGCCATTGCTGCCGTTACCGTGGCCGAGCTGCGGATGGGTGCGCACCGGGGTCACGCCGAGCGTGCCGAGCAGCGAAGCCGTTGGCTCGACGGCCTCCTTACGTTCCTCGACGTGGAGCCGTACGACCTGCGCGTGGCAGAGGTGCATGCGCGCCTGCTGGCGGAGATGGCAGATGCTGGCACTCCCAAGGGGGCGCACGACCTCATGATCGCGGCCACTGCCATTGCGACCGATCGGGTGCTCGTGACCTTCGATCAGCGCAGCATCGACGGCATCACGGGACTCCGTGTGAGAACAGCCCCCGTGCGGTGAATTTCCTACCCGGGTGCGCCTGATCAGTCGGAGGCGTTGCCCGTTCGCCAGTTGACTCCCGCCTCGCGGTGGGAGCCGCTGCCCTCGGTCAGCTTCACCTCACGCAGGCGCCCGGTCTCCACCTCGTAGACGAACCCGCGCACGTTGTCCTTGTGGGGGATGAACGGGCTGGTCTGGATACGGCGCATCGACTGCCGCAGGTCATCGTCGAGGTCGTCGAAGGTCTCGACCGCCCAGGTGGGGCGCATGCCCGTCTCGGCGTGCAGGTCGTCAAGCAGGTCGTCGTCCTTGAACCGGAGCATTCCGCAGTCGGTGTGATGAATGAGGACGATCTCGCGGGTGCCGAGGAACCGCTGGGAGATCACGAGTGAGCGCAGCATGTCGTCGGTGACGGTGCCACCGGCGTTTCGCATGTAGTGCGCTTCACCCGGTCCGAGCCCGAGGAGACCCTGCGGATCGAGGCGGGAGTCCTGGCACGCCACAACGGCCAGTTGGAGCGTGGGCATGACCGACAGCTCACCGGCGGTGAAGCCGTCGGCCCATGCGTCGGCATTTTCAAGAAGACGATCGGTAACGCTCATGGCTGAATAATGCCGAAGAGCCCGGACTCACCCGCCCATGGCGTTGGCCATCGAGAAGAACAGGGGTATGCCCGCAACAAGGTTGAACGGGAAGGTGATGCCGAGCGCCGCGGTGAGATAGAGGGCCGGATTGGCATCTGGCAGGGCGATGCGCACCGCAGCGGGCGCCGCGATGTACGACGCGCTCGCCGCCATGATGCCCACCAGTGCGCTGCCACCGACCGAGAGCCCGGAGAGCGTGGCGAACACCACGCCCAGTGACCCGTTGATCAGCGGTACGACGATGCCCACCACCACGAGCCTCACGCCGTAGTCCCGCAGCCCTCGGGCACGCCGGGCAACGGTGACGCCGAGGTCGATCATGAAGAGGGTCAGCGCGCCGTAGAAGAGCTCATTGAAGAACGGGTTCACCAACTCCATGCGCGCTGGCCCGGCCACCCAGCCGATGAGCA
The DNA here is from genome assembly GCA_903866425.1 of uncultured Actinomycetes bacterium. GTDB lineage: Bacteria > Actinomycetota > Thermoleophilia > Miltoncostaeales > Miltoncostaeaceae > SYFI01. The sequence continues at coordinate 3,534 of CAIPNN010000068.1, read as the reverse complement.
GGCCCCCCGCCAGCAGCACAATGCTGCGGCCGAGCAGCGCCTCCTTGAGTGCACCGCTCCACCCCGCGCGCGCCTCACCCACCTTGTTGGCGGCCAGTGTGAGTGCCACCACGATGCCGGGGATCTCAAGAAGAGCGAGCAGGGCCGGGGCAAAGCCCTCCACGAATACGCCGCTCTCGGCGAACACGGTGAGCGCAGCGGCGAAGGTGACTGCGGACACCGATCCATAGTGGGCGGCAAGCGCGCAGGCATCGATCTTGCCGATCGGCATGACGCGCAGCGCAATGACGTAGGCCACCAGCGGGGTGACCACACCGAGGCAGACCGTGACCACCAGCGGCACGACGATGTCGCCCACCTGCTCCTGCGAGAGCGCCAGGCCGCCCTTCAGGCCGATGGCCAGCAGCAGGTAGATCGACAGGCTGGTTGAGAGCGCCTTGGGGAGGTGCAGGTCGCTGCCCAGCGCCGTGACGACCACGGCGATGATGAAGGCGAGGACCATTGGCGACGCCAAGGTGTTGACCAGGATGTCGAGGGCCGACACGTTCCTCCGCGCGATTGCCGATTCGGGTTGCGGGCACGGTAGCCGTGTGTGCGCGGCGATTGGGGGGAACGGTCGGCACCGTGTCGGGCGCCGAACGAGCGAGGGGGGTGCGGTGCACCCCCCTCGCGGTCCAGCTACTCGGCTGCGGGCGCCTCGGTGTCGGCCTCAGCGGTCTTCTTGCGGGCCGGCGGGCGACGACGCTTGGGCTTCTCCTCCTCGGCGGGTGCCTCGGCGTCTGCCGCTGCCTCCTCCGCGGGAGCCTCCTCGGCCACCTTCTTCTTGGCCGGGGCGCGACGGCGCTTGGGCTTCTCCTCCTCGGCGGGTGCCTCGGCGTCTGCCGCTGCCTCCTCCGCGGGAGCATCCTCTGCGGCCTTGGCGGCGCTGCTGCGGCGCACGCGACGGCGCGTGGGTGCCGCTGCCTCCTCGGCGGGCGGTGCCTCGGCCTCCACCTGCTCCTCTGGCGTGGGGGTCTCGCCAATGATGGCCAGGCCCTCCTCGGCTGCCTCCTCGGCGGCGACGTCCTCGTCGGCGATCGTCTCCAGATCATCCGGCGTGGGCTCGTCGGTGATGTCATCCACCGATGCGCGACGGCGACGGCGACGCGTGCTGCGTGCCGGCGGGGCGTCGGGATCGTCAGCCTCAACACCTGCCGCGGCCACCTCGGCGTCCACCTCGGGCGTGAGCAGCACCATGTCCTCGTAGGTGATGGGCTCGTCGAGCGACGGCATCTTGCCCAGGTCGGGATCGGGCGTGGGCGTGATGAACATCTCGAAGACGTCCATGTCCTTGTCGCCGGTCTCGCCGGTCGTGGCCTCACCCTCGGCCGAACCGCCGCCCTCGCCGCGACGTCCGCGACGGCGACGGCGTCCGCCGCGTGCCTCGCGCTCGCCGGTGTCGCTCTCGATGTCGGCTGCCAGTGCTGCGGCGGCTGCCGGCGCGTCGGCCAGCGACACGCGGTAGGTGCCCGATCGCGGGTCGGTCTGCAGGCTGATGCCCGCCTTGTCCTTGGCGCTCTCGAGGAACTTGCTGAACGTGGAGAACCCGAGGGCCCCCTCGTCGAAGGCCGGGTCCTTGCGGCGCATGGCGTCCTTCACCACCGACGCAAGCGGAAGCTCGACGCTCTCGCGCTGAAGCGCGGCCATCGACTCGGCCAGCAGGGCGATGGGGTCCTTGCGCGATGCGGCGCCACGGCCACCGCCGCCGCGACGCGGCGATGCGGACGACGACGAGGCGATGCTGTCGTAGAAGATGAACTCGTCGCAGTTGGCGATGAGCAGCTCCGACGAGCTCTCGCGGTTGCCCATGCCCACCACGCGCTTGTTCAGCTCGCGCAGCTTGCCAACCAGGGGCGTGAAGTCGCTGTCGCCCGACACGATGACGAAGTAGTCAACGTGCTCGCGCGAGTAGGCGAGCTCCATGGCGTCAACCGCCAGCTTGATGTCGGCGCGGTTCTTGGCGCCCTCGCGGGCGGACGGCATCTCGATCAGCTCGAGGCCGGCGTTCTGCAGGTCAACCTTCGCCTCGCGGTAGCGGCTCCAGTCCGCGTACGCGCGCTTCACGACGACGCGGCCCTTCTCAGCCAGTCGGCTGACGACGAGATTGATGTCAAAGTCGCCACGAGACTTGGCGCCGGGACGGGCCATGTTCTCGAAGTCGACCAGCACGGCGAGCACGTGCTCGGCCATGTGGTACCTCCAAATCGAATTGTCGTGCCCCCGATGTGGGGGCTGGTCATGCGGCCGAAGCCATGCCGCCGCCCGTAGGCAGCAGCGGGCCGACCATATCAGCGCGAGCCCATGTTCCGTTGTGGCGGGTCTTGTGGCGCGTGTTTCTCTACACTCGCCAACGGCCCGGAGCGGGTCTATGAACAAACGATTTGAGGAAGGGTCCCGAATGTCGACAGAGCCCCAGGTGGAAGGCACGCTTTCCGTCACCGATAGCCGTACGGGCCAGACGTATGAGTTCCCCATCAGTGAGGGCACCATCCGCGCCACCGACCTGCGTCAGATCAAGGTGTCTGACGACGACTTCGGGCTCATGACCTACGACCCGGCGTTCATGAACACCGCGTCGTGCCGTTCAGCCATCACGTTCCTCGATGGTGACGCGGGCGTACTTCGCTACCGCGGCTATCCCATTGAGCAGCTGGCCGCGCAGAGCACGTTCCTCGAGGTGGCCTGGCTCCTGATTCACGGCGAGCTTCCCACCGCCAAGGAGCTGGACGGCTTCAACAAGCAGATCGCTGAGCGCATGGTGGTGCAGGCCGAGATCGGTGCCTCCATCGACGCCTTTGCCAAGGACGCCCACCCCATGGGCATTCTCGAGTCGGGCTTTGGCCAGCTCTCCACGCTGTACCCCGGGGCCAAGGAAGTTGAGAACCCCGAAGAGCGCATGGAAGCGGTCATCAACATCATCGCGAAGATGCCGACCATCGGCGCCATGGCATTCCGTCACAACCAGGGCAAGCCGGCCGTCGCTCCCGACCCGTCGCTCGACTACAGCACCAACATCCTCAAGATGTTCTTCGGTGCCGACTACGAGGTCGACCCGCGCCTGGTGCGCGCCCTCGACATCCTGCTCATCCTGCACGCCGACCACGAGCAGAACTGTTCAACCTCGGCCGTGCGCGCAGTGGGCTCGTCGCAGGTGGACACCTACTCGGCCGTCAACGCCGGTATCGCCGCCCTCTACGGCCCGCTGCACGGTGGCGCCAACGAGGCCGTGCTGGTGATGCTGCGCGAGATCGACTCGGCCGACAACGTGTCGGACTTCATGGAGAAGGTGAAGAACCGCGAGGCACTCCTCATGGGCTTCGGTCACCGCGTGTACAAGAACTACGACCCGCGCGCGACCATCATCAAGAAGGCCTGCGACGACGTGTTCGAGGTCACCGGGGTCAACCCGCTGCTCGAGGTCGCCGTTGCGCTTGAGGGCACCGCACTGGCCGACGACTTCTTCATCCAGCGCAAGCTCTACCCGAACGTCGACTT
>CAIPNN010000067.1 GCA_903866425.1 uncultured Actinomycetes bacterium | reverse complement strand
GTGGCGAGCCTGCTCGTGCTGCTCGTGCTGCTGCCCACCCTCGAGTCGAGCGTCGTCGCTGCCGCGACCGATCGGGTGTCGCTCTCCACCACCAACTCCCTGAAGGGCCTGTCCGCACTGCCCGGTACGGGGCTCAGCGTGACCGAGGAAGAGGCCAAGGAGTTCTCCGCGTCTGCGGCGTCGGCCGTAAAGGGCGCAGCCCGCTTTGTGGGTGCCGATGGTGTGGCATACCCCGCCGGCGATCCGGTGATCGTGGCCACGTTTGACCCCACCGACTACGGGCCCGAGGCCAAGGCGCTGCAGGCCACCAATCCCGGCGAGCCGGTGCGCCCGCGTGTGGCCGAGCAGCCGGACGGCTCACGCATCCTCTACTCAGCGGTGGGTGTGACGCATCTGGGCGTGGAGGTGGGGGTGCTCGAAGTGGCGGTTCCCGTGCCGCGGCCCACCGAGGAGATCGGGGTGCTGCAGCGCCGGATCATCCTGGCCGTCATCACGGTGCTGGTGCTCGCCACCCTTGCCGGGCTTGCCCTGTCGCGGGTGCTCGGCCGGCGTATTGGGCGTGTGGCACGCACCGCCGCGGCGCTCTCCGGCGGCGACATGTCGGCGCGGGCACCTGCGGCGTCGCCGCGTGAGGTGGCCACACTCGCCGACGGCCTCAACCGCATGGCCGAGCGCGTGGAGGGTCTGCTGGGCCAGGTGACCGGCGAGCGTGACCGCGCGAGCGCGCTGGTCGCGGGGCTCGCCGAGGGCGTGGTGATGGTTGATCCATCTGACGAGGTGCTCATCACCAACGAGGCGGCGAGCCGCATGCTCGGCGTGGGCGAGGGCCGCGACGCTGTTCATGGCGATCTGGGGCCGGTGCTCGCCGACGTCGTGCACCGCACCCGCACCGGTGCCCAGGCCGTTGACGGCGTGGAGGTCAGCACGCCCGATGGTGGTGCCATCGCGGTGGCCTCGGTGCCTCTGCCCGAGCCCCCGGGCACGGTGGTGCTCACCCTGCGTGATGTCACAAGTGAACGTGCGCTTGAGCGTACGCGGCGCGATCTGGTGGCGAACGTGAGCCATGAGCTGAAGACACCGGTTGCGGCCATTCGCGGATTCCTCGAGTTGATGGAGGACGAGCGCATGGATCCGGCCGCGCGCCGGGAGTTCCTGGGCCTGATGGATGCGGAGGCCGCCCGCCTGCAGCGCTTGGTTGACGAGCAGCTGCAACTTGCGCGCCTCGACTCCGGCGGGCTGCCCATGCAGATGGAGTCGATGGATCTGGGGGCGCTTGCGCGTGAGGCTGCGCGCCCGCGCCAGGTTCTCGGCGAGAAGGAGGGGCTCACCCTGCGCGTCGACGCCCCTGGCCCCGTGCCAATGGACGGCGACCCGGCGCGTCTGGAGCAGGTGCTGCTGATCCTTCTCGACAACGCCATGCGCCACACCCCGGCCGGGGGCACCATCACCGTGCGCGCGGGTGTGGATGGCGGGGACGCCGTGCTTGAGGTTGCGGACACCGGCGAGGGCATCGGCCCCGAGGCAATCGACAGCGTGTTCGATCGTTTCTACCGCGCCGATCCGTCACGGGAGGCCGGCAGCCGCACTGGCGCCGGCCTCGGGCTCGCCATTGCGCGGGGCATCGTGCTCGCACACGGTGGCGAGATCAGCGTGCAGTCGCAGCCGGGCGAGGGCGCCAGCTTCATTGCCCGCCTGCCGCGCGACCACCGGTAGGCTGCCGCCATGACCCGCGGAGTCGCCATCGTCACCGGAGCTGGTCGCGGCGTGGGCCGTGCAACGGCTGAGCGGCTTGCCCGTGACGGATACGTGGTGGTCACGGGCGTGCGTGATCTCGATCGCGCGCGCGAGGAGTACGGCAAGCAGCCGGGTATCCAGCTGGTGCAGCTGGACGTGACCAACCAGACGCACATCGACGATGCCGTGGCCCTTGCCGAGGACTTCGCGGGTGGCCCGATTGATGTGCTGGTGAACAACGCCGGCCACGCCATGATGGGCGCGCAGGAGAACGGCAGCCTCGATGCGGCACGCGCCATGTTCGAGACCAACCTGTGGGGTGCAGCCGCCATGGTGCAGGCCGTGGTGCCCGCCATGCGCGAGGCCGGTCGGGGCACGGTGGTGACGGTGTCGTCGATCGGCGCGCGGCTCACCAATCCGCTCATCGGCTTCTACCACGGGTCGAAGTACGCGCTGTCGGCATTCAGCGAGGCGCTCGCCGCCGAGGTGGGGCACTTCGGCGTGCGCGTCATCATGATCGAGCCGGGGATGATCAACACCGACTTCCCCAAGGCCACCGTGCTGGGTGATGACATCACCAACCCGCAGTCGCCGTATGCACCCCTGTTCGCCGACCTGCGCGCGGGATTCGGTGCCTGGCGTGAGCGTGACGACGCCAGCACCGCTGAGTCGTGTGCCGCCGTCATCGGTGATGCCATCGCCATGGATCACCCCCCGATGCGCATCGTGGTGGGTGACGACGCCGTGGAGCTTGATGGCTACATCAAGGGGTCGAAGGACGACGAGGAGTTCCAGGGCCACCTGCGCGAGTTCCTGGGCCTCGACTGGCCACCGGTGCCACCCCGCGCATGACCCTGCGCGTGGTCGTGGCCCCTGCCCCCTTCAAGGGCGCGCTCGGCCCGGCTGACGCGGCGGCGGCAATCGCCACGGGTGTGCGCCTGGCCGGGCACGAGGCCATTGAGGTGCCGGTGGCCGACGGTGGCGAGGGCACCATGGACGCCCTGGTGGCTGCGGCGGGTGGCCGGGTCGTTGAGGCACCCGCACGTGATCCGCTGGGTCGGCCCATCCACGCCTTCGTCGGTCTGCTGGCCGACGGCATCGCCGTGGTGGAGCTGGCCCAGGCATCGGGATACGAGCGACTGGCCGACGCCGAGCGCGACCCCGAAGCCACCAGCACGCTTGGCACCGGTGATCTCATCCGGGCTGCCCTCGACGCCGGTGCAACCCGCCTCATCGTGGGTGTGGGCGGCAGCGCCACCACCGATGGGGGCCTTGGCATCGCCATTGCCTTGGGCGCACGCGTATGCGACGTCACCGGCACCGAGTTGGTGGGTACGGGCGCGGATCTCGCGCGGGTGGCAGCGGTTGACCTGTCTGGCCTCGACCCGCGGCTCGCCGGGGTGCCCATTGAGATCGCCTGCGATGTGAACAGTCCGTTGGTGGGACCAGAGGGCGCAGCGCAGGTGTTCGGGCCGCAGAAGGGTGCATCTCCCGACGCGGTGGTGCGCCTTGATGCCGGGCTCGCCCATTTCGCCGCCGTGTTGGCCGCGCAGGGGTTGGCCGATGTTGCGCACCTGCCGCGTGCCGGTGCGGCCGGTGGGGCGGCGGGTGGCATGGCCGCCATGCTCGGGGCGTCGCTCACCGACGGCGGCGCGCGCATCACCACCGCTGCCGGCCTGGCTGGCGCACTTGTCGGCGCCGACCTGTGCATCACGGGCGAGGGGCGCTTTGATGCGCAGACGCTCACGGGCAAGGCACCCGCTGCGGTGGCCGCTGCGTGTGTCGATGCCGGGGTGCCCTGCGTTGGCCTGTTCGGGCAGGTTGATGTGCCACCCGGCATCGCACGCCGCATGGGCCTGGCGGCGGCGCTGCCCATTGGCCGCACCGTGCGCCCGCTGGCCGAGGCCATGGCTGCGACAGCCGATGATCTGGCGGCCGCGGGTGCTGATGTTGCGGGCATGTGGGCCGCTGCGCACGGCTGACCCCGCCACGCTGGTACGTTCCCCGCCGTGGCACGCAACCTCAAGGGTCTGGTGTTGTCCGGCGGAGCCGGAACGCGCCTTCGCCCCATCACCCACACCTCTGCCAAGCAGCTGGTTCCCGTGGCCAACAAGCCCGTGCTCTTCTACGGGCTCGAGGCGCTGCGCGATGCCGGCATCCGCGAGGTGGGCATCATCATCGGTGACACCGGCGATGAGATCCGCGAGGCCGTCGGCGATGGCTCCGCACTTGGCATTGAGGTCACCTTCATCCCGCAGTCGGCCCCGCTCGGTCTTGCGCACGCGGTGCTCACCGCGGAGGAGTTCCTGGGCGATGACGACTTCGTGATGTACCTGGGCGACAACCTGCTGCGCGATGGCATCACGCCGCTGGTTGACGAGTTCCGGTCGTCAGACCCCGACGCCATGATCCTGCTGCAGCAGGTCCCCAACCCCGAGAGCTACGGCGTGGCGGTGCTCGACGGCGACCGGGTCGTGAACCTGGAGGAGAAGCCGAAGCAGCCGAAGAGCGATCTGGCGCTGGTGGGCGTGTACATGTTCACCTCGGCAATCCTCGACGCGGCCAAGGCGATTGACCCCTCGCCCCGTGGCGAGCTCGAGATCACCGACGCCATCCAGTACCTCATCGACCAGGGCAAGCGGGTTGAGCCCCACGTGGTGACCGGCTGGTGGAAGGACACCGGCAAGGTGGAGGACATGCTCGAGGCCAACCGACTCATCCTCGACGTCATCGAGCCCGTCATGGATGGCGAGCTGATTGACAGCGACATCGAGGGACGCGTTGTCGTGCAGGCCGGTGCCCGCATCATCAACTCCCACGTGCGCGGCCCGGCGGTCATCGGTCGCGACGCCGTTATCGAGAACTCCTACGTGGGGCCGTACTCGTCAATCTCCACCGGCTGCGTGGTGCGCCGGGCCGAGATCGAGCACTCCATTCTTCTGGAGCGTGTGCACATCGAGGACCTCGACGCACGTGTTGAGAGCAGCCTCATCGGCCGCGACGTCACCATCTCCCGCACCGACGCCAAGCCCCGGGCCTACCGGTTCGTGCTGGGCGACTCGTCGGTGATCGGCCTCACCTGATCGAGCGCACGTGAAGGCGCTGGTCATCGGACACCGGGGCATGCTCGGCACCGACCTCATGGCCCATCTGGCCGACGAGGGCATTGATGCCGTGGGACTCGACCTGCCCGACATCGACATCACCGACCGCAGGGCCACCATCCGCGCAGTGAGTGAGGCCGCGCCCGACGTGGTGTTTCACCTTGCGGCATGGACCGACGTGGACGGTGCGGAGGAGCACGAGGAGCAGGCGCTCATGGTCAATGGTGAGGGCACGCGCAACGTGGCCATCGCCTGCCGCGAGGCCGGATCCGCACTGGTTGCAGTGAGCACCGACTACGTATTTCCCGGCACCGGCGGGCCATACGACGAGGACGCCGCCACCGACCCGCTGCAGGCGTATGGGCGCACCAAATTGGCGGGTGAGCGCCTGGCGGAGATGGAGTACCCCGAGGGCACGCGCATCGCGCGTACCGCGTGGCTGTACGGAGCAAGCGGCAAGAACTTCGTCGACACCATGCTCATGCTCGCGGCGGATCGCGATGCGGTGGATGTGGTGGCCGACCAGACCGGCTGCCCCACGTGGACCAAGGACCTCTGCCCGGCACTCGTGCAGATCGCCGGCCTCGAGCCCGGCGTGTACCACACGGCCGGCGGCGGCAGCACCACGTGGGCCGACTTCGCGCGCGAGGTGTTCCGCGTGGCGCAGGTCGATTGCGCAGTGAATGACACGACGACTGAGGCATTCAATCGCCCGGCCCCGCGGCCCGCGGTGAGCGTGCTCGAGGTCACCCGCGAGGGCGCTCCGCGCCTGCGGGCGTGGGAGGATGCACTGGCTGACTACATCGGGGAGCGTTCGTGAAGGTCCTCATCACCGGCGGTTGCGGGTTCATCGGCTCAGAGGTCGTGCGCGTCGCGCTCGAGCAGGGCCACGAGGTGGTCAACCTCGACAAGCTCACCTACGCGGGTAACCCCGCCAACGTGGCCGACGTGGCCGACGACCCGCGCTACTCGTTCATCCAGGGTGACATCGCCGACCCGGCCATCGCCGCCCAGTCCGTCGCGGGCGTCGAGGTGGTCATCAACCTGGCTGCCGAGAGTCACGTGGACCGCTCGCTGCACAACCCCACCGAGTTCATCGAGACCGATGTGGTGGGCACCGCAACGCTCATCATGGCCGCCCGCGAGGCCGGCGTTCGCCGCTTCGTGCAGGTGAGCACCGACGAGGTGTACGGCTCCATCCCCACTGGGGCCTTCAAGGAGACCGACCCCATCCAGCCGTCGTCGCCCTACTCGGCCAGCAAGGCCGGTGGCGATCTGCAGGCGCTGGCCATTCATCACACATTTGGTCAGGACATCGTCATCACGCGCGGCAGCAACACGTACGGCCCGCGCCAGTACCCCGAGAAGCTCATCCCGCTGTTCATCACCAACGCGCTCGACGGTCTGTCGCTGCCGGTATACGGCGACGGCCAGCAGATCCGCGACTGGATTCACGTGCGCGACCACGCCGAGGGCATCTGGCACGCAATGGAGACCGGTGAGGCGGGGCAGGTCTACAACGTGGGTGGCGGCAACGAATGGCCCAACCTCGACATCACCGAGCGCATCCTCGCCCACACGGGTGCCTCGCACGACCTCATCACGTACGTGGAGGACCGCCCGGGCCACGACCGCCGCTACGCCCTCGACACCACCAAGCTGCGCAGCATGGGCTGGGCCCCGAAGGTGGACTTCGACGAGGGGCTCGCCTCAACCGTGGAGTGGTACCGCGAGCGGCGCGACTGGTGGGAGCCCATCAAGAGCGGCGAGTACGCCGACTGGTACTCGAAGAACTACACGAGTCGCTGATGCGTCGCGCGACGCCCTGGGTGACCATGGGCGCCGTCGCTGCGACACTGGCGATCGCGGCGACCGCCACTGCCGCGCCGGTCGGCACCGTCACCGAGTTCTCGGCGGGCATCACGCCGAAGGCAGGGCCATTCGGCATCACTGGAGGCCCGGACGGTGCCATGTGGTTCACGGAGGTCGGTGACGACGTCAGCGCGGTGGCACGCATCACGATGTCGGGTCGGGTCACCGAGTACCGCACAGGCATCGACCCCAACGCACGCCCGTGGGAGATCGCCAAGGGGCCCGACGGCAACCTGTGGTTCACCGAACTCGAGACCATGCGGGTCAGCCGTATCACCCCGCGAGGTGTGGTCACCGGCTTCACCAAGGGCATCACGCCGTACCAGTCCGCCCCCTCGGGCATCACCGCCGGCCCCGACGGCGCCATGTGGTTCACCGAGCTCGGCAACAGCGCCATCGGCCGCATCACCATGAACGGCGCGGTGACGGAATTCACCAAGGGCATCACGCAGGGCTCAGGACCCTTCGACATCGCGTACGGACCAAACGGCACGCTGTGGTTCACCGGCGCGTGGAATGGTGAGAAGGACGTGCCGGGCAACCGCATCGGGCGCAGCACCACGCTCGGTGCCATCACGGAGTTTCAGGCGGGCGTCCCCGCCGCGTCGAAGCCCGCAGGCATCGCGCTCGGACCCGACCGCGCGATGTGGTTCACACTGAACAGCGACAACGCCATTGGGCGCATCAGCACCGCCGGCAAGGTGACGATCTACCGCAAGGGCATCACGAAGGGGTCGAAGCCCGGCCTCATCGCCCTGGGGTACGACGGCAACCTGTGGTTCACCGAGACCGACGGCAACCGCATCGGCCGTATTACGCCCCAGGGCGTGGTGACGGAGTTCTCGAAGGGCATCACGAAGGACTCAGGCCCTATCGGCATCGCAGCGGGCCCCGACGGCAACATGTGGTTCACCGAATTGAACGGCGGCCGCATCGGCCGCATCGTCACCGGGGCGAGGCCGCCGGCCCGGTAGCTTCGGCTACTGGTTTTCGAGCAGCTCTTCCTCAGGTACGTCGCGCCACACGCGTGCGGGCAGGCCTGCCACCAGCTTGCCGGCCGGGATGTCCTTGGTCACCAGGGCGCCGGCGGCCACAAAGGCCTCCTCGCCGATCTCGATGCCCGGCAGGATGACCACGCCGCCGCCGATGCGGGCGGCCCTGCGGATGGTGGCGCCCTTCAGCAGGTCATGACGGCCCTCGGTGCGACCCATGAAGTTGTCGTTGGTCGTGGTCACGCACGGGGCGATGAACACGTCGTCCTCAAGGATGCAGAGACGGGTGATGTACGAGTTGCTCTGGATGTTGCAGCGGTTGCCGATGGTGGTCTGGTTCTCCACGCACACCGAACGGCCGATGCCGCAGTCGTCGCCGATCTGGACGTTCTCGCGCACGAAGGCCTGATCGCCGATGACCGTGTTGTCGCCGATGCTGCTGCCCGCGAAAATGACCGCGCCTGAGCAGATCGACACGCCCGACCCGATGACCAGCGGCGAGAGCGGTGCCCGCTTGCTGGTGGACTTGCGGGCGAGCTTGGGCTGCTTGCCCAGCACCACGTTGTCCTGAATCACGCAGCCGGCGCCGATGACGGTGCCGTCGTGGATCACCACGTTGGCCCCCACCTCGACGTCGTCGGGCAGGGTCACGCCCTCGCCGAGCACCAGGTTCTCACGGCTCATGCGGATGCCCCTTCCAGGGTGACGGGTCGGCCATTCTCGGCCAGTGACTTGTCCATTGCCTCCAGCACCTCGACTGTGGCGAGACCCGCCCAGCCGTCGGCGATGGGGGCCTCTCCCGACCGGATGCAGTCAAGGAAATGCTGGCACACGAGCTTGAGGGGCTCGGCGCCGTCGATCTTGGGGCTGAAGATGTCGCCCGAGCGCACCTGGATGTACTCGCCGTAGTCCCCGGTGCGCGGCACGGGACCCTTGTCGTACACGGTGATCTTGCGCTCGCTCTCCATGTCGTCAAACACCACCATGCGGTCGGATCCGATGACGGTCATGCGGCGCATCTTGTGCGGGTCGAGCCACGACAGGTGCAGGTGGCCAATCGTGCCGCTGGCAAACAGGATGCGACCGAACACGACGTCTTCCACGCCCTCCTGCAGGTAGCTCGCACCGGTTGCGGACACCTCAACGGCCGGCTCGCCCACGATGTGCAGCATCACGCTGATGTCGTGGGGCCCAAGACTCCACAGGGCGTTCTCGTCCTTGCGCACGATGCCCAGGTTGAGGCGGTTGCCGTACAGGTAGTGCACGTCGCCAAGGTGCCCGGTGTCCACCAACTCCTTCACCTTCGTCACTGCGGGGTGCAGCACCAGCAGGTGGTCGACCATGCAAGTGACGCCCGCGGCCTCGGCGGCCTCGGCCACCGCGCGCGCGTCGCCGGTGGTGAGCGCGAGCGGCTTCTCGACGAACACGTGCTTGCCGGCCGCGATCGCGGCGAGGGCCAGACGCGCGTGCGTGGGCACCGGGGTGGCAATGACCACCGCGTCGGTCTCGGGGTCGGCCAGCACCTCGTCGAGGCTCGTGGTGAACTTGGTAAGTGGGAATGCCGACCGGTGGCGATCGAGCAGCCCCTCATCGAGGTCGCAGGCGAAGCGGAGGTGGGACCCCTCGATGCGGTCGAAGTTGCGGGCCAGGTTGGGGCCCCAGTACGACATCCCCACCACGGCCACATTCACCGGACGGTCCTCGGTCAGAGGGGCCACACGTTCTCCTCTCGCGGAACCGCGTTCCGGAAATCCACAACCAGATCGGTCTTCGCCGCCACATCCACCCAGTCAATGCCTGAGTGGGCGGTGACCACGGCCACGCAGTCGGCGGCAGCCAGCGTGGCGTCGTTCAGCGGCACGCCCGTCATGGGCTCGGCAAGGCCGTGGCCGGCCTCCAGCTCGGGCACGTGGGGGTCGTGGTAGCTCACGTCGGCGCCGCGCTCCTTGAGCAGGCTGATCACCTTGAGCGCCGGGCTCTCGCGCATGTCATTGACGTCGGCCTTGTACGCCACGCCGATCACCAGGATCTTGGCGTCCTTCACGGCCTTGCCGCGGTCGTTGAGCGCCCGCGCCAGCTTGGCCACGCAGAAGTACGGCATCTGCGAGTTGATCTTGCCGGCGAGCTCGATGAACTCGGTGTGGAAGTCGAACTCGCGGGCCTTCCACGTGAGGTAGAAGGGGTCAATCGGGATGCAGTGACCGCCCAGGCCGGGGCCGGGACGGAACGCCATGTAGCCGAAGGGCTTGGTGGCCGCGGCGTCGATGACCTCCCACACGTCGACGCCCATGCGGTCGCACAGCATGGCGGTCTCGTTGACCAGCGCGATGTTGACGCTGCGAAAGACGTTCTCGAGGATCTTGGTCATCTCGGCCACTTCGGGTGACGAGACCGGCACCAGCGAGTCGAATGCCAAGCCGTACACGTCAAGCACCTTCTGGGTGCAGGCCGGCGTGAGGCCGCCCACCACCTTGGGGGTGCTGCGGGTGGTCCAGTCCTCGCGGCCCGGGTCAACGCGCTCAGGTGAGAAGGCCAGGGAGAAGTCCTCGCCTGCCCTGAGGCCTGAGGCCTCAAGCAGCGGTGCGAGCTCCTCGCGGGTGGTGCCGGGGTAGGTGGTGCTCTCAAGCACCACCAGCTGGCCCTTCTTCAGGTGGCCTGCGAGCGTCTCGGTCGCCCCCAGCACCGCGGAGAGGTCGGGCTCGCGGTGCTCATCGAGCGGCGTGGGCAGGCAGATGATGACCGCCTCCACGTCGCCCATGCCATCCCACGATGTGGTGGCCTGAATGAGGCCCTGCTCCACAAGCGGTGCAAGCCGCGTGGAGGGCACATCCTCGATGTACGACTCGCCGCTGTTCACCTGCGCAACACGCGGGGTTGACGAATCGAGACCCAGGACGGGGACTCCCGCTTCCGCAAAGACCACGGCAAGCGGCAGCCCGACGTAGCCGAGGCCGATAACGCCGACGCGCGGCGCGGGGGCGGTCACGAGGGACCGCTCTGGCAGTTGTCATTCCGCATGGACAGCCGCGGTATCGTAGCCATCCGGACGGGACGACGGAGGACTGGATTGGCCGATACCGCACTCGCAGGGCTGCCGCGCATCGTGCGCGCTGCGAATGAGGTTCGCTGGCGTGGCCAGGCACTCATGGCGCTGGGCCTCGCATCGGCCTGTTACTGGACCGTCCTGTGGCTCATCGATGGACCCGTTTCACCTGCTGCTGCGGGGATTTTCTTCGTTCTCTCGCTGACGATGGGCCTCGTGCTCGGGGGCATCACCAGCCGCCGCCGGCTGGCGCATGCGCTCGCGACCATCAAGAGCCCACGGGCGATGGTGCACGAGACACCCGCCGACGCCCTTGAGCGGCACACCCGTGCGAGCGTCATCTTCGTGTTTGCCGCCGTCATCCTGCTGGTGTTCGACACCTTCGTGAGTGGCATCGGCGGCACAGCGGCCCTTCTGGCCGGTGCCGGCCTTGGTCTTGGGCTCATCGACCGCATGGAGGCCCGGCGGTGGGAGCAGGCGGAGACAGACCGGGGCTCGCGACTGTTCCTCATGATCCGCCCCAATGCACTGCTCGTGCGCATGGGCACCAGCGAGTGCTTTGAGCTGCCGCGGGCCGCCCTGCCCGACGACGGCCCGTCGCCCTTCGACCTGCCCTAGTCGCCGAACTCGGCAACCACGGCGCGCGCGATGGCGTCGGCCGCGTGCCCGTCGCCGTAGTACTGCGGCCGCTCGGCGGGCATGGAGAGATCGGCAAGTGCCCCGCGTACCTTCGCGGCATCCATGCCGGTGAGGCGGTTGAAGCCACCCTCGACAGTCTCCACCCACTCGGTGGTGTCGCGCAGGGTGACGCACGGGATGCCGTGGAAGTAGGCCTCCTTCTGCACGCCACCCGAGTCGGTCACCACTGCGCCCGCCTTCATCAGCAGGCAGGTGAAGTCGAGGTACCCGGCGGGTGGCGCCATGATGAGCCCCGGCACGTTCTGCAGCTCATCCCAGCGGTTGCCGGCCTCCAGCTTGGCCTTCGTGCGCGGGTGCACCGGGAAGATGGCCGGGCGCTCCAGTGACGTGAGCACATCCACCATCTCGTCGAGCGCCTCGGGGGTATCGGTGGCCGCCGCACGGTGGATGGTCACCAGCAGGTACTCACCGGGCACAAGGCCGCGGGCTTCGGGGCCCGGCTCGCCTGCGGCCAGCGCGGCGAACATGCGGCTGGCGTCGTACATCACGTCGCCCACAAGGTGCACGCCCTGGTGATGCCCTCCGCAGCGAGGTTGTCCACTGCCTGCTGGGTGGGGCACAGCAGCACGTCGCTCAGGTGGTCGGTGACCACCCGGTTCTGCTCCTCGGGCATGCGCTTGTCGAATGAACGCAGGCCCGCCTCCACATGCGCCAGCGGTACGCCCATCTTGGCCGCGGTGAGCGCGCCGGCGAGCGTGGTGGTGGTGTCGCCATACACCAGCAGGGCATCGGGCTTCTCGTCGGCGAGCACCGGCTCGAGGCGCTCCATCATGATGGTGAGCTGGTGCAGGGGGCTGCCCGGTCCCACCGCCAGCGCGTGGTCGGGTGCCGGGATGCCCAGCTCGTCGAAGAAGAGATCGGCCAGATCGGGGTCGTAGTGCTGGCCCGAATGCACGAGGATTTCCTCGCCCTGCGCACGGAGCGCCTGGCAGAGGGGTGCGGCCTTGACGAACTGGGGTCGGTTCCCGACCAGTGACACGATGCGCATGATCCTCCTAGAGCCCTGCGAAGCCTATTCCTGACAGCTGCTGCGCGATGCGCTCCAGATTGCCGGTTGCCACGAGCACGCCGAGAAAGATCATCAGCGCGGCGCCGATTGCATTGACCATGTTCCAGTGGTCGCGGATCCACCGCGATGCCGACAGCGTCTGTGTGAGGAACATGCCCGCGAGCAGGAACGGGATGCCCAGCCCCAGTGAATACACGAACAACAGGGCCGCACCTGCAAGCGGCGACCCGGTGGGTGCTGCGTAGGTGAGGATGCTGCCGAGGATGGGTCCGATGCACGGTGTCCATCCGGCCGCGAAGGCGGCGCCCACCAGTCCGGCGCCCACCAGCGTCTCGGGGCGTTTGCTCATGCGCATGCGACGGTCGCCCTGCATCCATCCCAGACGGGGCAGTACGAGCATGGCAATGCCCATGACGATGAGGATGCTTCCCGCGACCAGGTTGAGCGTGTCGCGATCACGGGCGAGTGATCGGCCGAGCAGCCCCGCGCTCGCCCCGAAGATGGCGAACATGATCGAGAAGCCCAGGATGAACGCCAGCGTCGGGCGGATGACGCTCTTCCACCGGGCCTCCACCTGATCGGTCGGGACTCCCGAGATGAACGACAGATAGCCCGGTACCAGCGCCAGCACGCATGGCGATGCGAACGAGACGAATCCCGCCGCGAACGCGATGGGGAATGAGATGAGCGATAACTGGTTCACCGGCAGGGGATGGTATCCCCGCGGCGTTCCCCGCCCGCGTCAACCGGCTGAGGCCGGGACCTCTGTCAGCCGCTCGGCAGGTCGCGCCCGGGGCGCGTGGACCACCAGCTGACCGCGATGCTGCCGATGAGCACCAGGGCGATGAACGACAGCGACATCCATGCGGCCGGGTGCCATACGTCCTTCACCAGCATCTTGATGCCGACGAAGGCCAGCACGATGGCGAGTCCGTAGGAGAGGTACTTGAAGCGCTCCACCATGCCCTCCAGCACGAAGTACAGCGACCGCAGGCCCAGGAGCGCGAATGCGTTGACGGCAAACACGATGAAGGGCTCTTTGGTCACGCCGAAGGCGGCGGGAATCGAATCGAGGGCGAACACCAGGTCGGTTCCGGCCAGCATGATGAGCACCAGGCCGAGTGTGGTGATCATGCGCTTGCCGCCCCTGCTCACCATGTAGTGGGCGCCCTCATACGTGCCTGTGAGCGGCAGGTGCCGCTTCAGGAACTTGAGCACCTTCGAGTGCTCCGGATCGGCGGGGTCATCGGCGTGCGCGATGAGGCGCCAGGCCGTCCACAGCAGGAACGCCCCGAAGAGGTAGAGCACCCATGAGGCGCGGGTGATCAGGACACCGCCAACCAGAATGGCCACCAGGCGCAGTGCAAGGGCCAGCAGGATTCCCACGGTGAGCACGCGCAGTCGCGCGGCGGCGGGGGTGGCGAAGAATCCGAACAGCACGATGAAAACGAACACGTTGTCCATCGAGAGCGAGTACTCGAGCAGGAAGCCCGACCAGTACTCCCCGGCGTAGCGCGATCCCCATCCGGCGGCGATGAGGAATCCAAATCCAATGCCAGCGGCCAGCCAGAAGGTGGTCCAGATGACCGCGGTGCGCATGCGCATCTCGCGATCCGGCTTGGAGATCACCAGCAGATCGAGGGCGATGACGAGGATGGTGCCGGCAACGAGTGCGACCCAGACCCAGAGAGGAACATTCATCGGCGGTGAGTGTGAACTATTGCGTCGCGCGGTGCCCGGGGTTCGGGCGGCCACCCCGCGCACACGGGGTGGCCGCCGTCACCGGTGATGGCTAGTGGTGGTGCGCCGCCATGGCCCGCGGCCGCTTCAACACCTTCCCCTTTGCCTTTGCCTTTGCCTTGGCCTTCACCGTCACCTTGGCCTTCGCCGTGGGTGCGGTAACCGCTGCCACACCTGCCGCGCGCTCGGCGCAGTAGCCGAATGTCGTGGGTGATGATGCCGACACGGTCTGGTTCCACGCCGCACCCGTCACCTTGACGGTGCCCGACGTGCCGCTGGCGATGCCGTTCCACAGGCTGCTGGTGGTGCCACCCAGGTCCAGCGAACCCGTCCACGTGATGGGCGACGCCGACGCGGTGCGCACGGTCACATCTGCGCAGAACCCGGAGGACCAGTCAGACGTGATGTTGCGGGTGAGCGTGGCGTTCCCCGCCGGGGCCGTACCGGGCGCCGGGCTCGGTGCGGGCGTCGGCGCTGGCGTGGGGGCCGGCGTCGGCGTCGGCATGCTGTTCCGGTTGGCGCAGTAGCCGAACGTGGTGGACGCGCCACCTGCCAGCGTGGCGTTCCACGACTCACCGCTCACCTGCAGGGTGCCGGTGGTTGCGCCATTGGCGGCCTTGGCCGACCACAGCGAGCTCACCATGCCCTCCACGGGCAGCGGCACGGTCCACGTGACCGCCTGCGCGTTGCCGTTGACCACACGGACGTCCTTGCAGTAGCCCTCGCCCCAGTCGGACGCCATGGTCTGCGTCACCGTCAGGCCTGCGCCTGTGGCAGGCGGCGGCGTGGGTTGCGGAGTCGGAGTCGGATTCGGGGTCGGCACCGGGGTTGGTGTCGGGGTCGGTGTGGGTGTGGGCGTCGGCACCGGGGTGGGCGTCGGCGCGGGGGCCGGCGTGGTGCCCGATGCCACCTGGCGCACGTCGTTGCAGGCGTAGAAGGCCTCTGGCGAATCGCTCCGCTGCCACACCGTGTAGATGACGTGGCGGCCGGTGCGGGCCGGCAGGCTCACGTTGAAGGTGTTGGTGGCCGACGCGGGCAGTGCGCCGGATTCGTACACCTGCTCCAGATCGCTCCATTTCAGTGGCTGCGACACGTCGTACGAGGGCTTGGTGATGTACAGGCGGTAGTACTTGGTGGCGTGTGGCGCCGACGACGTCCAGGTGAACGAGTACTTGCCATCAGCACCCGGCGCGATGTCGGTGACAGGCCAGGCGCGTGCCACGTCGAACGCGGCGTACTTGCTGCGCCCGACGCTGCACAACTGGCCGTCGGGGATCAGCGTCTGATGCTGATCGGCGGCGCTGCCGATGTTCAGTTCCATCCAGTCGTAGATGGCCTGCGGATTGGCGTTGAACGCAGCAACGCAGGCGGCACTGTCCTTCTGCGCGAACGCACATGCATGCAGGCGCGACGGTGGATTCGACATCGATCCATGCGCCATTGCGAACGCGGGGACCGCTGCCACGCCGACAAGCGCGGCGAGGGCGGTCCCGGCAAGCCGGGCTTTCTTCACGGGGTCCTCCTCGGGGGTCCTTATTGGCCCCATGAAGAATCACCGGTGCATTGGTGCCCGGCGTATGAAGGTTGTGAGAACCCTGTTAACGCTCAGGTCTGACCAATTGCCGACGCGGTCGCGCCCACGCCCTCTGCCCACTGGATGAGCGGACGCGGCTGGTCAAGCAGCACGCGCACCGCGAACGGGTCGCGCGACCCACCAACGCGCTCAATGGTGGCTGCTTCTGCGCCGCCATCCTCGCTGAGGCCCGCAATGACCTCGCGGATGGCCGGATCGGCCTTGAGCAGCGTGGCGTCGTTGTTGGGCGCCTCGTAGCGGTCGAGGATGGTGATGCGCACCTCGCCGGTGCTCACGCGGGCGCGTGCTGCCAGGTTCGGGTCTGCCTCGAGGTCGATCGAGAGGCGGGCCGTTGCCTGCACCAGTTCGGCAATGCGCTTGGCCAGCGGTCCCTCGGCGTCGCGCTTGCGCGTGGTCGAGAGCCCGGCGCGGCCGTCACCCAGGTCGAGTGCGTGGTCCAGCTGGTGACCGATGATCATGATGCCGGGGCCATCGCTCACGTGGCCGTAGCGGGCCACGTCGATGGGAATGCCGCCCACGAGGTCTTCCCGGATGAACCGGTGGAACACGGGGACGAGCTCCTCGGGGTCGATGCCCTCGGGATTCTCGAGGTACAGCTTCACGGCAATGCGGTGTGGCTCCATGTGGTCTCTCCTCCGTCTGCCGTGGGCTACTGCGTGGCCGACGTGGCGCCGGCCTCGCGGATCTGGAACGCGTGGGCCGCGTCGATGAACAGCTGGGCCTCCTCCACGAGCGACCGTGCGGCCTCCTCGTTGGCGGCGGCCTCGCCGGATGCATGACGCTCCAGCAGCGGTCGCGCGAACTTGCTGTGCGCGAAGCGGTCGCGGAAGCGATCGGTGGCCACGAAGCGCGCGTCGAACTCGGTGACGATGACGTCGTCGTCCTCGGGCACGTCGGGCAGCTCGGTGCGCACGATTGCGCGGGCAGCCATCACCATGGCGCGGTAGGCGCGCTCGTCGGCCTTGGCCACGTCGCCGTCCTCCAGGGCCACCTGGGCCTCGAAGGCGATGCTCTCGGCGAACGACAGCTCGAGGTCGGTTGACGAGATGACCTCGCCAGCGCACTCACCCACGCCGATGTCGCCGATGCTGAACTCGCGCGGGTTGCCCCAGTCGCTGAACAGCCCGGGCTCCTCCTCGTACGCGGGAATCGTCTTCAGGTCCTCGATGATGGCTGCAAGGCCCTTGCGGCCCGTGCGCCCGGTCCAGTCGAGGAACGACTCACCAGGCGCGCGCTCGGCCACGAAGCGGTCGGTAATGCGGTCGACCACCTCGGGGATGCGCTTGCTGGGGATGGCGCCCACGGCCAGCCCGTACGAGCCGCCGTTGTTCTGCCACTGACCACCGAGCACCACCTGGAAGTGGGGCACCACGCGGCCACCCGACTTGCGGCTGTTGCCGAAGAACCCGATGTCGGCCACGTGGTGCTGGCCGCACGAGTTGAAGCAGCCGCTCACCTTGATGCGAAGGCCACGCACGGCCTCGTCAAGCTCGGTCTGCTTGGCACCCAGCTGCTCCCGCAGCTCGCCGGCAAGCCCGCGCGACGCGGAGATGCCGAGCTTGCAGGTGTCGGTACCGGGGCACGAGGTCACGTCGACGATGGTCTCGGCAACGGCGCCCGCCATGTCGATCTCTGCCAGCGCGGTGTACAGATCGCGCAGGTCCTCAAGGCGCACCCAGCGGAACACGATGTTCTGCTCAACGGTGGTGCGGACGGTGTCGCCCACGAACCGACGGGCGACGTCGGACAGCAGGCGCGTCTGGTGCGACGAGATGTCGCCCAGGGGCAGCGGCACGGTGACCACCGCGTAGCCATCCTGACGCTGCAGGTACACGTTGGTGTCGCGCCATGCCACGAAGCCCGGGTCGGTGCCGTCCTCCTCGCCCACGCCGTCAAGCGAGCGCGCGGGGGTCTCCGGGGCCAGGCCGTCCTCAAGGTGCGCGGTCCAGCGCGGGTCGAACGGCAGGATCTCGCGCTCCTCGCGCACCAGGCGCTGGAACTCCTCGATGCCCACGCTCGCCACAAGGAACTTGATGCGGGCGCGGTTGCGGTTCTGCTTCTCGCCCAGGCGGGCGAACACGCGTGCGGTCGCCTGCGTGATGGGCAGCAGCTCGCCCGGCGGAACGCGTCCGGCAAGCAGCTTTGCCTGGTGCGGGGTGGTGCCGAGGCCGCCACCGACGTACACGTCGAACGAGTGCACGGGCTCGCCGTCAACGATGTCGGTGCGCGCGATGGCACCCAGGTCGTGCATCATCACGAGGCCGCAGGCCTCATCCGCGCAGCCCGAGAAGGCGATCTTGAACTTGCGCCCGAAGTCCTGGCAGTCGGGGTGGCCCAGCAGGAAGCGGAAGAGTGCCTCCGAGTGCGGGGTCACGTCGAATGCCTCGGTGCGGCACACGCCCGCCAGCGGGCAGGCGGTGAGGTTGCGCACGCCGTTGCCGCAGGCCTCGCGCGTGGTCATCCCCACGGCGGCCAGTCGGCGCATCACCGTGGGCATGTCCTCAATGTGCACGTAGTGCAGCTGCACGTCCTGCCGGGTGGTGATGTGCAGGATGTGGTCGGAGTACTCCTCGGCCAGCTCGGCCATCACGTCGAGCTGAATGGGAGTGAGTCCGCCCCACGGCACCTTGATGCGCAGCATGCCCGGTGCGTCCCAGAGGGTCTCCGGACCCTTGGTGAGGTCGCCGGACGGGAAGGTGAGCGTGCGGGCGTCGATGCCGTCGTGGCGCTGGCCGTTGTCGTACCGCTGGCCGTACACACCGCGGCGCAGGCGGGTCTCGGCGAACACGCGCTCGTCCACGCGCCCGTCCATGCGCAGCTCAACCTGGTTCTCGAAGATGTCGATCTCTTCCGCCAGGTCGGGTGGCATCTGCCCCTCAAGGCGATCTCTCCAGCCAATCGTGCTCAACGCAGTGCTCCTCAGGTGATGGCGTCTCAGGTCCCGCACCGGTGTTCTGCCGGGGTGGGGAGGGGCAAATTAGATAATCCCTATAAAGAAAGCAAGAATTACGGGAAATGCCACGAAAAAGGGGGCCAATGGCCCCCTGGGTCGTGCATATCCAGCAGTGCTGCCTAGGGTGTTGATGCCACCGAGCGGGTGGGCTTGCCGGCCACCGGTGCCCAGGTCACCTTGCGCACGCCGAAGTGGTAGAGCGACTTGAAGCCGAGCGCCCAGACAGTGCCCAGGTTCATGTCGATGTGGCGCCCATCCCGGAAGGGGCCGGTATCGCGCTTCTGGGCCACCACACAGCGACCGCTGATGCAGATCTTGAGGTACTTGCCGCATGCGACGAGGTCGGAGCCCACGGTGAGGTCGGTCTTCTTCGTCTGCGGGAATCCCGGGCAGGCGTTGCCCTCGGCCCAGGCGTCGTAGCAAGTTGCGATGGTGGGCGCGAGCGGACGCAAAAGCACCACATTGAGCTTGGGTGCAGACGGAGTTGTGGCCGGCTTGGCGCTGGGCGCTGCCGCCCCTGGGGCCGGCGCGGCAGACACCGTGCTCTGAGTGCCGGGCATGCTGGTCGGCATCGGGGCTCCCGCAGCGGCACCCACCAGAGAGAGGGCGATTGCGGGGACGGCGATGGCGATGGCAATGCGTGGCGGCAGGGGAGCTCCCGGTCGCGGTGTCGGTCCGGCGATCGCGGTGCTCGGGGAGCGGTGCGATCACGGCGCGGGAGGTGCGGCAGTGCCTGTGGCCTGCCGTCCGCGCACGGACCCTTGTGTGGTGCGGACGGCCACCCTAGCCACTTGGGGGGGTCTGGCAAGGGCAGTTTCCCGCTATGAGCGGCATTGATTGGGCTGGGGCAAACCGCTGTGAGCAGGAATTTCATCCCTCAATGCAGACACGCGGCCGATGTCGCACTGAAAACGTCAGAAGCCGCCTCGCGGCGGCTTCTGAGTGGATGGGCCGTCTGGGATTCGAACCCAGGACCTTGGGATTAAGAGTCCCCTGCTCTGACCAGCTGAGCTAACAGCCCGCAGGCACTTTAGCCCAACGCCCGCGGATGGGGAAGCGCTTTGGTCAGCCGCTCTTCGTCTTGGCCTGCTGCTTTGCCAGATCCTTCAGGTGCGCGCGCACATCGGGTGCCAGCGTGTCGTCCGGTGCCAGCTGCAGAAAGCGCTCGTAGGCAAGAATTGCCTGGGTGAGCTGCCCCGCCTGCTCTGCCACCTGTCCCCACAGCAGGAATGCCTGCGCGTCCTTCGGGTTCCGGTTGGTGTACCGGGCCAGCGCGGAGAGTGCCGACTGCGCCTGCCCCTGTGCGATGGCGATGGTGGCCAGCGTCTGAATGGCGTTGAGATCATTGGGCGACAGGCCCACCGCGGCCTCGGCGGCATCGACAGCCTGGGGGTCGGTCTGGTCGAGGGCAGCGAGGGCACCGGCCAGCTGGCCCTGCGCCGAAGCCAGGTCGGCACGGGCGGCCGCGAGGTCCGTGCGGGCCTGGCCGCTCTTCGGGCTTGCCTTGAGCGCCGCGATTGCGGCTTTCTGCTCCGCCGACGCATTGCTGACGAGTGCGCGCGCTTCGTCGATGGCCTGCCGCGCCGGATCGTTTGTACCGCACCCACCGCTCACCGCCAGGCCGCCAGCCACCAGCCCGAAGCCGAGGAAGGCACAGATGGCGATGATCGCCACGACCTTGATGAGGATCTTGTTTCGCTTGCCGTCGAAGAGCATCGCGGCAGCCTAGTGCAGCCCGGCGTCGGCACGCGCCTGTTGGGCATCTGCGATCACCTTGCGCACATCAACGGTTGCATGATCGCCCCGTTCGATCATCACCTGGCCGTCCACCATCACCCACGTCACCCGCGACCTCGGGTCGAGCACCGCAGCCGCCACGTCGAACTGGGCCATCTCCGCGTCACCCGGCTGGATGGCCACAAGATCTGCCCGCAAACCGGGTGTGATGGACCCGATGATGTGGTCCATGCCGATGGCCTCGGCCGACCCGGTGGTGGCCAGCGCAAGCAGCTCCGCTGGAGTGCGTGGCTCGCCTCGCCGCGCCGCCGCCTCGCCCGCCGCCCGCGCCTCGGCGCGCAGGTCGTAGGGCCCGGCGCTGGCCGGCCCGTCCGTGCCGAGGCCCACGATGACGCCGGCCTGCTGCAGCAGCGCCACCGGGGCATCGCCGCACTGCAGGTTTGAGTTGCTCGTCGGGCAATGGGCCACTCGCACGTCGAGTGCGGCGAGGGTCATGGCATCCATGTCGTTCACCTGCACGCAGTGCGCCGCCACGAGTCCGGGGCGCAGCACGTCGCCCGCGGCCATACGGGCCACCGGGCCCTGCGCGCGCCCTGGCCATTGCCCTGGTACCCGGCCGAGCGACTTGAAAAGCACTGCGAGCGGTCCGTCGCCCTCGTCGAGCAGGCGCACCTCGGCCGGCGATTCGGCGATGTGGGTGGCAAGCGCACGATCGCCCAGATCGGGGTGGTCGAGCACGGCCGTCCAGAGGTCGGGCCCCACGGTGTAGGGCGCATGGGGCGACACCCCGATGCGCACGCCCGGCCCGGCGGCATCTTCGAGCGCCAGCACCGCCTCGGCATGCTGCACGGCGCGTTCAAGTGCGTCGCGCCCCTGTTCCCGGCCGAAGATCTCGAGATGCGTGGTGCCCCGCAGCCCGGTTTCGGAGATTGCCGCACTTGCTGCTCCGGTGGGGCCGCTGTCCATGAGCGTGGTGGTGCCGCTGACCATGGCCTGCAGTGCGCCCCAGCGCGTTGCGCGCTCGCGGTGGTGCATGTCGAAGTCCTGGCTGCGCCCCGCGAAGGAACCGAGCCACGTGGCGAAGTCGGCATGCGGTGCCACACCTGCGGTGAGGGCCCACTCAAGGTGGCAGTGCGCGTCGATGAGCCCCGGGATGAGGATCACCGCTCCGAGGTCGACCTCGGGCGTGCCGGGTGCCGGTTCAATCGCACGCGCAGGCCCGACGGCTTCGATGACGCCATCGGTGATGAGCACCGCCCCCTTGGTGAGGGGGGGTGATGCAACGGGGACGATCCAGTCCGCCCTGATGAGGGCGGATGCGGTCCCGCTAGGAGGCGGGGGTCGTCTCGTCGGTCTTCTGCGGGAGCGCCGGGTCGACTGCCTGTGCGGCCGTCACGTGATCCTGCGGCTCGTCGTGCTTGTCGCTGGAAACGCCCTTCTTGAACTCACGCATACCGGAACCAAGGCTGCGTCCCACCTCGGGCAACTTCTTGCCACCGAAGATGAGCAGGATGATCACCAGAACGATGATCAGTTCGAGCGGACCGATTCCGAAGGGCATGCGATGACCTCGTAGTTCGTCGTCCCCATGCGGGGATTCCTGTCTGCGACGTTAGCATGGGGCCGTTCGCTGACGAGGCATGGAGGGCCGGGGCATACGTATCGAGCCGATGGCAGTGGGGTGGGGTGCGCTTGTGGGGATGGTCGGCCTTGCGGCGACATCCGGCGCCGACCTCTGGCTGCGCACGCTCGTGATCATTGTGGCCTTCCTGATCGGCGGATTCCTCTCGGGGGTGCGCACGCTCGACCACCGTCTTGCCACCGCCGTGGCTGTGTGGGTGGTGGGCTGGCTCATGTGGGCGGCCATCGTCGTCGTGCTGTTCATCGCCAACTGGTTTGGCGGACCTGCGGAGCCCGAGTTCGCCCCCGGCAGTGATGGCGCCGCCATCCTCATCGCGCTCGGATCACTGGTGGCAGCCCTGCTGGGCGCCCTTGCCGCAGATCGCCGCTACAGCGGCCGCACCGCCCGCCGCCGCTACTAGCGGGCGAAGTCCTGGTGCGAACGGCTGCTGGTGGGGCCCGCCTGGCCCTGATACTTGCCCTGGTACGGCGTGTCGACCGGCGTGGTCATCTGCAGGAATGAGATCTGACCGATACGCATACCCGGGCGGATGAGTACTGGCAGGCTCGCGACGTTGGAGAACTCAAGGGTGATGTTGCCCTCAAAGCCCGGGTCGATGTAGCCGGCGGTCGAGTGGATGAGCAGGCCCAGGCGTCCGAGGGACGACTTGCCCTCAAGGCGCGCCACCAGATTGCCCGGAATGCCGACGCGCTCGAGGGTCGAGCCCAGCACGAACTCACCCGGGTGCAGCACGAACGGCTGGTCGTCGGTGACGGTGATCAACTCGGTGAGGTTGTTCTCAGGCTCTGCCGGGTCGATGAACGCCTGCGTGTGGTTGCGGAACACGCGGAACTCGTTGGCGACGCGAAGGTCAACCGATGACGGCTGCACGAGGACGTCGTCAAAGGGGTCGATGATGAGTCGCCCTGCGGCGATCTCTTCGCGGATTGTGCGATCAGAGAGGACCATGGGCGGGCACGCTACCCGATGGCCTCCCGGAGTGGCGTGCGTTCACTAGCCTGCGTGGCGTGACCGGCGAGCGTGCTTTTCGCGTTGATGCGGACCCGACGGATGACCTTCTCACCCGGGTGCAGGTTGCCCGTGATGCCGGACGGGTACCCGACGTCATCGTGGGCGACGTGCTGGTGGGCGATGGACCCACCGAGGCACTCGATGCGGTGGACGTGACACCTGACGAGCTGCGTCAGCTGGTGGAGGGCACGCGGCTGCCGCGCTGGGTGGTTGAGAAGGGATCGTTCGGCCCCAAGTACGTCGAACTGAAGGCTCTCATGCGCCAGGAGAGCCTGGTGACGGTGTGTGAGGAGGCCTCGTGCCCCAACATCCAGCGCTGTTGGAGCCGCGGCACGGCCACCTTCATGATCGCCGGCGACGTGTGCACGCGCGGATGCCGGTTCTGCGACGTGGCTACCGGCAAGCCCCTGCTGCCGCCCGATCCCGGCGAGCCCGCGCGCCTGGCCGAGGCCGCGGCGTCAATGGGCCTTCGGTACGTGGTGGTCACCGCCGTGGCACGCGACGACCAGCCCGACGGTGGTGCGGCCCACTTCGCTGACGTCATCCGCGCGCTTCGCGAACGCGTTGCCGGCATCCGCATCGAGGTGCTCATCCCCGACTTCCGGGGCAATTGGGACGCGCTTGATGCCGTGATGGAGGCGCGCCCTGACGTGCTGAACCACAACACCGAGACTGTGCCACGGCTCTACACACGCGTGCGCCCCGGCGCGCGCTACGAGCGCACCCTCGAGCTGCTTGAGCGCTCCGCGCGCGCCGGCCTACCCACGAAGAGCGGCATCATGGTGGGGCTGGGCGAGACGCTGCCCGAGGTGGCGCAGGTGCTGGCCGACCTTGCGGCAACCGGCACCGAGGTGGTGACCGTGGGGCAGTACCTCAGCCCCGGTGGTCCCAAGCATCTGCCGGTTGAGCGCTTCTACGCCCCGGCCGAGTACCCCGCCATCGCCGCGCTGGGCACGCGCCTCGGGTTGGCGCACGTCGAGGCGGGTCCGTTGGTGCGCAGTTCGTTCGAGGCCGATCGCGTTGCCGACGAGATCGCCGCCGGCGTCGTCTAGGTTGACCGCATGGAACTCATGACTCCCCAGCAGGCCAAGGCCGCGATGGATGCCGGCAGCGCAGTCATCATCGACGTGCGTGAGGACGCCGAGGTGGCGCAGGCGGCCATCCCGGGTGCAGTGCACATCCCCATGAGCGAACTGCTCGACCGCTTGGGCGAGGTGCCGCGCGACCGCACGGTCATCTTCAGCTGCCACAGCGGTGGGCGCTCCGAGCGGGTGTGTCAGCACCTTGAGGATGACGAGGGCTTCAGCGGCCTCGTCAACCTCGAGGGTGGCATCACCGCGTGGTCGCAGGCGGGCCTCGCAACCAGCTAGCCAGCGGGTACGGGTCTAGAAGCGGCGCACCACGCGGTAGGCGGTGTCGCGCTGCACGGCCTTGCGGCCGGTGGCCTCGATGCTCTCGATCATGCGTGGGGTGTCGAGTGTGAACGCCGTGCCGGCGGCGCGCACCACGTTCTCCTCGATCATGATGGAGCCCATGTCGTCGCAGCCAGCCTCAAGCGCCAGCTGGCCGATGCGCAGCCCCTGGGTGACCCACGAGCTCTGCATGTGGATGATGTTGTCGAGGTAGAGGCGTGCGACCGCGTTCATCATGAGGTAGTCGGCCGCGGTGGTGTCGAGGTGGTCGTCGCCGCGCGCCGAGCAGCCACCCGACTGGTACGACCAGCATGCGAAGGCCACGAACCCACCGGTCTCATCCTGCAACTCGCGCAGCACGCGCAGGTGCTCCACGCGGTCCTCAAGCGTGTCGATGGTGCCGAACATCATGGTGGCGCTGCTCTTGAGGCCCTTCAGGTGCGCCTCGCGCATCACACCAAGCCACTCCGCGGTGGTGGTCTTGCGCGGTGCGATGACGTCGCGCACCGGGTCAACCAGGATCTCGGCACCACCACCGGGGATCGAGTCGAGCCCCGCGGCGATGAGGCGGTCGAGCACCTCGTCAAGCGTGAGCTTGGAGTAGTGCGCGATGTGCAGCACCTCTGAGGGCGACAGCGCATGCAGATGAACGGGGTACCGCCGCTTGATGTCGCTGAAGAGATCCTCGTACCACTCCATGCGCAGGTTGGGGTGGTGGCCTCCCTGCAGCAGCAGCGCGGTGCCGCCGAGGTCGAGGGTCTCCTCGATCTTCCTGAAGATGACCTGCTTGGGGAGGATGTATCCGCCCGGGTCGCGCGGGTGGCGGTAGAAGGCACAGAAGTCGCAGTCGGTGACGCAGAAGTTGGTGTAGTTGACGTTGCGGTCGATGACGAAGGTGACCTCGTCGGGGTTCGTCACCCGGTCGCGGGCGCGCTTCGCCGCCGCACACACGGCCACCACGTCGCGGCTCTGCAGCAGTGCCAGCGCGCCTGCGTCGTCGAGGCGCTCCCCGGCGTCAATGCGTTCGATTACCTCGCGGTATGGGGTGAGGGTGGTGCTCATGCAGCCATCGGCTCCAATGCGTGCACGTCATCGAGCTCGCCGGCGGCACGCGCCAGATCGAGGAACCGCGCGAGTCCCGCCCGCTCATCGGGGCCGAATGCGTAGTTCAGCCGCGACAGGTACCCGCTGATGTAGTCAACCGGGAAGGGGAAGCGTTCGGCCGCCGCGCGCGCAACGGCGTCCGGATCGGCCAGATACGCCGCATGGGCGTCTTCGATGGCGGTGGTGAGCATGGCGATCTGGGGCCCGCGCGTCTCTGCGGCGTGCTCGGTGGCCGCCCAGACGGCGAACACCATGGGCAGGCCGGTGCGCTGCTGCCAGAGCTCGCACAGGTCGATCGTGTACGGGGCCATGCCCGCGCGGTGCGCGGTGAGTGCCTCGTCGGCGATGAGCAGCACTGCTTCGCCATCGGCCAGGCAGGAGGTCGGGTCGCGGTCGAGCACGCGAAACGGCACGTCCGGGCCGAGCAGGATTCGCAGCAGGGCAACGCTGCTCGCGCTGTGCGGGGTCACCGCCACGCGGCTGATCTCGTCGAGCGGTACGGCCGACAGCAGGCGGATGCTGTCGACGGCGCCGTCGCAGGCAATGCACCCCACCGGAATGAGCCGAAGGCGATCCGCGTGGCGCGCATAGGCGATGCTCGACATGGCGGACACGTCGAGCATGCCGTCAAGCACGGCGGCATTGAGCGCAGCAGGGAGGCCATCGGTGAAGGTCACGCCCGGCAGCGTGGCCTGTTCGAGATGGTGGTAAATGGGGTACATGTTGAGGGCGCTGATCCGCCCCACGCGCAGGTCGCTCATCGCATCACCGCTCGCGCACCGATGGCCTCGGCCAGGTGGTCGGGATCGGCGTCGTCATCGGCGGGGATGATCCACTCGGTGGCGCCGAACGATGCCCCCGCCTGACATGCCGGGCCACCGATGCTGGCCCAGTCGTTGCGGATGGCGACGCCATCGGGCAGCACCCGGCGCGTCACGGCCGTGATCAGCAGGTCCTCAACCCCCCACGAGCCGGGGCGTTCGTCGGTGTCGTCGCCCGGTACCAGCAGCACCGCCTGCAGGTCGCGCTGCCCTGCCAGTGCGATGAGCCGATCTGCAATGTCGGCATGCGTGGTGCCGGCGCCGTAGCGCACCACCTCGGCACCGTCGTTCGCGCCGTCGCCACGGGTCCATGTGATCTCGCGCGGTGGGCCGATGGGGGCGGCTGCGGCAAGCGGGTCGCGCGCGTCAAGCAGCGCGATGACCTCGTCGCGCGTCATGCGTACCGGTCCACCACGCCCGCGGCAATGGTGCGCAGCGCGTCCACATCGGCCCCACCGATGTCGCCGTCGAGCACCTCCACCGCACGTGCGACCTCTTCGATTGCGCGTGCCCGTGCGGCGATGGTGCCGGGGTGGGCCGCCAGGCGGTCGCACAAGGGCTCAAGCGGCAGGTCGCCGCGTGATGCGGCGGCGATGTCGGCGGCAATGCCCGGGTCGTCGGCGACGGCGAGAATGATGGGCAGGGTGACGGTGCCGCTGAGGATGTCGGTGCCCCGCCGCTTGCCGGTTTCTGACGGCTGTCCGGCGATATCGAGGATGTCGTCGAAGATCTGAAAGGCCACGCCGACGTGCTCGCCGTAGGCGGCCAGCCGTGACGCGGCCTCGTCGCCGGCATCAGAGAACACCGCCCCCAGGCGGCAGGCCACCGAGAAGAGCGCACCGGTCTTGCGGCGGCAGCGGGCCATGTAGGCGTCCACCGACAGCGCGAGGTCGAATGCCGCGCGCTGCTGGTCCATCTCGCCCAGCGCCAGATCGAGTGCCGCATCGGCGAGCGCTGCGACGGCTATGGGTGAGCCGGCCTGCGTGAGTTCGGCGAACGCGCGGGCAAACAGGAAGTCGCCCACCTGGATGGCGGTCTCGGCGCCATGCGCCCGTGCCACGGTGGGCAGGCCACGGCGCGTCGTGGCCCCGTCAATCAGGTCGTCGTGCACAAGGGTGGCCATGTGCACCAGTTCCACTGCGGCGGCGGCGGAGACCAGCGACGTGCGGTCATCCTCGCGGCGTGCCGACGCGCAGAACACGAGCATCGGCCGCACACGCTTGCCCCCTGCGGTCAGCGTGTCGCCTGCCGGACCGCTCACCTGGGAGACATGTCCCCCGGCCACGACGGCCAGCACCTCTTCGCACTGCGCCATCCATGGGCGCAGGACGTCGATGAGCCCCGTGTGTGTGGGTGCAGTGGTCATGCGGTGGCCACGTGCCCGTAATGCAGGGTTGCCATGCCGCCTGCGAACTCGCGCCAGCGGATGTCGGTGATGCCACAGCCGCTGAGCATGGCGGCAACCTCGGCAGGCGGCGGCATGTTGCCCACCGACCGGGCCAGTTCGCCAAAGGCATCCGGGTGGCCACCCAGCAGGCCACCCACGGCGGGCATCGCGAAGTTCAGCACGGTGTGGTGCACGCCGCGCAGGTGGCGCGGTGCGGTGATCTCGAGCACCACGATGCGGGCACCTGGTCGTGCCACGCGCACCATCTCGCGTACCGCGGAAGCAGGATCGTCGAGGCTGCGGAGCCCGCCCGATGCCGTGACGGCATCGAAACGCGCGTCTTCAAATGGCAGGTGCAGCACGTCGGCCACCTCAAAGCGGCAGCGCTGCCGACGGACGGCGGCCTTGAGCCGGGCCCGGTCGATCATGGCGGGCGAGTAATCGACGCCGATGACCTCCCCTTCTGAGGCAACCCGGTCGGCGAGCATCAGCGCGAGG
>CAIPNN010000066.1 GCA_903866425.1 uncultured Actinomycetes bacterium | reverse complement strand
CTCGAAGACCGCGCTGGTGTACGGCCAGATGAACGAGCCGCCGGGCGCCCGCCTGCGCGTGGCCCTGAGCGGCCTCACCATGGCCGAGTACTTCCGTGACGTCGGTGGCCAGGACGTGCTGCTGTTCGTCGACAACATCTTCCGTTTCGTGCAGGCAGGTTCCGAGGTGTCCGCACTGCTCGGTCGTATGCCGTCGGCCGTGGGTTACCAGCCCACCCTGCAGACCGAGATGGGAAACCTGCAGGAGCGCATTACCTCCACCCGTAACGGTTCGGTCACCTCGGTGCAGGCCATTTACGTGCCTGCCGACGACCTCACCGACCCGGCCCCGGCCGCCTCGTTCGCCCACCTCGACGCCCAGACCGTGCTCAACCGGTCGATCGCCGAGAAGGGCATCTACCCGGCCGTGGACCCGCTCGACTCGACCAGCCGCGCGCTGTCGGCCGACATCGTGGGCGAGGAGCACTACCGCACTGCGACCGAGGTGCAGGAGATCCTGCAGCAGTACAAGGACCTCCAGGACATCATCGCCATTCTGGGTGTGGACGAGCTCACCGATGAGCAGAAGGTCACGGTGTCCCGTGCCCGTCGCATCGAGCGCTTCCTCTCGCAGCCGTTCAACGTGGCTGAGGCGTTCACCGGCACCCCCGGTGAGTACGTGAGCCTGCGCGACACCGTCCGCGGCTTCCGCGAGATCATCGAGGGCAAGCACGACGACCTTCCCGAAGGCGCCTTCCTGCTGGTGGGCACCATCGAGCAGGCTGTCGCCAAGGGTGCCGAGATGGCCAAGGCCGCCGCGTGAGCACGTCCGCTCCCGAGAAGAAGCGCCTCGGGGTGCAGATCCTCACACCCGAGGGTTCGGTGCACGACGGCGAGGCCGCCATGGTCATCGCGCCGAGCGTTGGCGGGGAGTTGGGCATCCTGCCCCGCCACGTCCCGCTCATCGTGCAGCTGAAGGCCGGGGAGACCCGCATCAAGCTGCTCGATGACACCGAGGTGATCATGGCCACCACCACCGGCTACATGTCGGTGGAGGATGACCGTGTGCTGATCATGGTTGAGCAGGCCGAGATGGCCGGCCAGATCGACCGGGCGCGCGCTGAAGAGGCACTGCGTCTCGCCGAGGAGGCCATCCAGGCCGCCGGCGATGATGCCGACGCCAAGCGCACTGCCGAGGCCGCGCGCAAGCGCGCCGAGAACCGACTGAAGGTCGTCGACAAGCAGTCGTAAAGACTGCAACGGAGGAATACATGGCAAGTCCTGTTCGCGTTGTCGTGACCGGTGCCGCCGGTCAGATCGGCTACGCACTGCTGTTCCGTATCGCCAGCGGCCAGCTTCTTGGCCCTGACACGCCCGTCGAGCTGCGCATGCTCGAGATCCCGCAGGCCCGTGGCGCCCTTGATGGCGTGGGCATGGAGCTGGACGACTGTGCCTTCCCGCTGCTGTCGGGCTGGGTGGCCACCGACGACCCCAACGTCGCCTTCGACGGTGCCAACGTCTGCATGCTCGTGGGCGCCCGCCCGCGCACGAAGGGCATGGAGCGCGGCGACCTGCTCGAGGCCAACGGCGCCATCTTCACGGTGCAGGGCAAGGCCATCAACGACAAGGCCGCTGACGACGTCAAGGTGCTCGTGGTGGGGAACCCCGCCAACACCAACGCGCTCATCGCCATGCACTCGGCTCCCGACGTGCCGAACGACCGCTTCACGGCGATGATGCGTCTCGACCACAACCGTGCGCTCACGCAGGTTGCCCAGAAGACCGGCGTCGCCGTGTCCGAGGTCACCAACATGACCATCTGGGGCAACCACTCGGCCACGCAGTACCCCGACGTGGTGCACGCCAAGGTTGGTGGCGCATCGGCCTGGGACACCATTGGTGACGAGGCATGGGTTGCCGACACCTTCATCCCGACCGTGCAGACCCGCGGTGCCGCCATCATCGAGGCGCGTGGCGGCTCGAGCGTGGCATCGGCGGCCAATGCGGCCATCGACCACATGCACGACTGGGTACTTGGTTCGCGCGCCAACGACTGGGTCTCCATGGGCGTCTGCTCCACGGGCCAGTACGGCACGCCCGAGGGCCTCATCGTCGGACTCCCCTGCACCTGCGCCAACGGTGAGTGGAGCGTCGTCGAGGGTCTCGACCTTGACGAGTTCAGCAAGCCGCGCATCGACGCGTCGGTTGCCGAACTTGCCGAGGAGCGTCAGGCAGTGAAGGACCTGGGCCTGATCTAGGCCCCGGCATCACGCGCAGTTCCCGAAGGGGCCCCACGGGGCCCCTTCGTCGTTCTCATAGGATTGCCGGGTGGGCATCGGCATCCCTTCCGTCCTCCGCATCCCCGCATTCCGCCGGGTGTGGCTTGCAAGCGTGGCCAGCAACGGCGGCACGTGGCTGCAGGCCGTGGCCGCTGGATGGCTGGTGTGGCAGCTCACCGGCAGTGCCGTGGTGGTGGGGGCACTCGCCCTCGCGTATCGCGCGCCCGCCCTGCTCTTCTCCACCTGGGGCGGGAAGATCGCCGACCGCCACGACTGGCGGGCGGTGGGCATCATCACCTTCCTGGTGCAGGCGCTCGGTGCGCTGCTCCTGGCCATCCTTGTCTGGACAGGCCACATCACCGTGCCGGTCATCTTCGCGGCCACCATCGTCATCGGCATCGGGTTCGCCTTCGGGCTGCCCTCACTGCTGGCACTCGTGCCCGCGCTCGTGCCGGTGGGGCGCCTGCAGGATGCCGTGGCGCTCAACGCGGCCGGTATCAACGTGGCGCGCATGGTGGGCCCGATGATCGGTGGGGTGGTGCTGGCCTTCGCGGGTGCGGCATGGTGCTTCATGCTCAACGCGGTGTCGTTTCTCGCGCTGGTACTGGCGCTTGCGGTGATCCCCCGGCTCAACCAGGGGGCACGGTCGCCCCGCTCACTTGGGGCTGCGCTGCGGTACGCGTTCACGGATGCCGCAGCACGCCGGCTGCTGCTCGGCATGTCGATCTTCATGGTGTTCGCCGGACCGGTGCAGGAGCTGGCCCCGGTCGTTGCCAACCGTGTTGACGGGGGCCCGGTGACCCTGGGGTTCCTGCTGGGTGCGATGGGGGGTGGTGCGCTGCTGGGTGCGTGGCTGCTCACCACGCTGTCGCACCGCGGCATGCCGCGGCATGTGTCCATTCCGATCGCCACCCTGGGGTTCGGTGCCGGGCTGGTGGTGGTGGCGATCT
>CAIPNN010000065.1 GCA_903866425.1 uncultured Actinomycetes bacterium | reverse complement strand
CGGTAGATCAACAGCACCATGTCGGCGTCCTGCTCGATGGCGCCCGACTCACGCAGGTCGCTGAGCATGGGGCGCTTGTCGTTTCGGGCGTCGGGCGACCGGTTGAGCTGTGACACCACGATGATGGGCACCTCGAGGTCGCGGGCCATCATCTTGAGTCCACGCGAGATCGCCGACAGTTCCTGCACGCGGTTCTCATCGCGCCGGCGCAGGTTGGGGGCACCCTCCATCAGCTGGATGTAGTCCACCACGATGAGCCCGAGGCCATGGCGCGCCTTGAGGCGCCGGGCCTTGGTGCGCATCTCGGCGACGGTCATGCCCTCGGAGTCGTCGATGAAGATGGGGGCCTTGCTCAGGCGGTCGGCGGCCTGGCTCACCCGCGGCCAGTCGTCGGGCGAAAGTCGGCCGCTGCGCATGCGCGATGCATCCACCATGGCCACGGAGCACAGCATGCGCTGCGTCAGTTCCTCGCCGCTCATCTCGAGGCTGAACACGGCCACGGTCTGGTCTTCGGTGAGGGCCACGCTCTCGGCGATGCACAGCGCCAAGGCCGTCTTGCCCATCGACGGACGGGCAGCGACCACGATGATGTTTCCCGACCTGAATCCGCCGGTGAGCTTGTCGAGATCTTCAAAGCCGGTGGGCAGGCCCGTGACCTCGTTGCCCTGGTCGCTTGCGGCAACCAGGCGCTCCATCGAGCGCATCACCAGATCGTTGGTGCCCACGAAGTCGCCACGCGTGCGCTTCTGCGACAGGCCGTACACCAGGTCTTCTGCCTGCTGCACCATCTGGTGGGTCTCACCCTCGCGCTCGGCGACGATGGTCTCGATCTCCTGCCCGATCTGCAGCAGGCGCCGTTGCGTGGCGGCATCGCGCAGAATCTCGGCGTACGTGCGGTACGACGCGGCGATGTAGGGGGTGCTCATGAGGTCGAGCACGGCATCGCGGCCACCGGCGATGTCGAGGTCACCCGACTTCATCAGCTGCTCGATCACCGTGATCGGCTCGATGGGCTCACCGATCTGGAAGAGATCGCTGATTGCCTGGTAGATGCGCCGGTGACCCTCGCGGTAGAAGTCCTCGAAGGTGACGATGGCCATCGCCTCGGCCACGTTGCCCGGGGCATCGATGAGTGAGGCCAGCAGCAACTGCTCGGCCTCGTTGTTCTGCGGCGGGGGGATGTGACCACCGGCAATTGCCGGCTGGTTGCCCCCCGCTGGGATCAGTGCTCCGGTATCGGAGCCCACCGCGACCTACTCGTCGCCGAGCGGCGAGACGATCGTCTTCACCTCGGTGATACCGGCGTCACCCATGTCGACGGGCACCGTGTAGGTACCGGCGGCACGGATTGGCGGGTCCACCGTGATGTGGCGCTTGTCGATACGCACACCGCGCGCCTCGAAGATGGCATCGGCCACGTCACCCGAGGTGATCGAGCCGAACAGGCGGCCATCGGCACCGGCCTTGGCCTTGAGGGTGAGCACGGTGCGGCCAAGCAGATCGGCCGTCTCACGGGCCTCCTCAGCGGCCTTCGCACGGGCAGCAGCGCGCTGCTCGGCGGTGCGCTGCACCTCGGCGATCTTCGCCGGGGTGGCAACCTCGGCGAGCCTGCGGGGCTCGAGGTAGTTGCGCATGTAGCCGCGGGCAACGGTAACCACGTTGCCGGCCTCGCCGAGGCCGCGGATGTCTTCGAGAAGGATCGCCTGCATCGTGTCTTCCTAGAACGGGATGTCGTCGTCCCCGGCGGGTGCCGGGGCCGGTGAGGAAAGGTCGCTGGTGTCAACCGGGAGGTCGCCACCGGGAGTCGACGGGGCCTGCTGGGCGGACCAGCCGCCACCGCCACCACCGTCACCATCGCCACGGTTGTCGAGGAAGAAGACGTCGTTTGCGACGACCTCGACGCTCTGGCGCTTGCCGCCCTCCTTGGCCTCCCACTCCCTCCACTGCAGGCGGCCGTCAATACCGACGCGGCGACCCTTGCTGAGGTAGTTGGAGACCGTCTCAGCCTGGCGGCCGAAGACGGTGATGTCGAAGAAGTTCGGCTTGTCAGTCCACTGGCCGTCGTCACCACGACCACGGCTGTTCACGGCAATGCGGAGCGAGGCGATGGGATCGCCGCTCGGCAGGTGCCGCACCTCGGGGTCGCGCGTGAGGCGCCCGACGAGGGTGACGCGGTTGAGGTCAGCAGCCATTCAGGGCTCCTAGCGGTCCCGGCGACGGCCGCCGCCGCCACCGCCACGCCCACCGCCACGGCCGCCCCGCGGGCGCTCCTCGGCGGGGTGGTCATCCACCGGCAGCGGCACGCCGTTGGCCTTGACGGCCTCAAGCTCGCTCTCCGACAGGCGGAACGGCATGGCGCGCAGCACCACGTCCTTGCTGATGCCCAGCACGCGGGTGACCTCGTCAATTGCGGCGGACGATGCCTCGCAGGTGACGATGACGTACACGCCATCTGCGTGCTTGCGCACGGGGTAGGCGATGGGGCGACGACCCCACTCGGCCACGTCGTTGACGGTGCCGCCGGCCTCCTCGACAAGGGTGCGCACACGCGAGGTGATCTCTGCCTGTGCTTCCTGATCCGCGTCGGGATTGAGGATCATCATGATCTGGTACGGGTGAATCGCCGGGCCTCCGGGCTGGTGCTTTCTGGAAATCCCCGCGCGCACAGGCGGTGCGTAGTGAACGCACCCGGTCGCGGGCAGGCGGGAGACTATACCAGCGTGCATTGGCCGATCAGTCCCATGTGCGCAGGCTTTGCCAACGGAGTGTGCCAGCGGTGACGCCCGGGGTCGTCCGTAGCATCGCCGCCATGGCCCGGGCGTTCATCTCACTGGCATCGATGACGGCTGCCGCCGCCACGGCTGCGGCGCTCATCCGCGCACGCCGAACCGAAGAATCCCCTGCGCAGAGTGAACTTTCAGACCCCGCCGCCGATTCGGTGCGCGCCCTCGATGCAGCACGCGCACGCCTGCGGGCGCAGGTTCCACCGCGCCCCGCGGTGCCCGACGCGGCCTGACGCCCGTGAAAGCATCGTGTGCATGACCCGCACACGTGCACTCGCATCCGTTGCCCTGGCCGCCACCGCGCTTGCCGGGGCGTCCATCGCATCGGCGCAGCCCGCTGCCTCCACGCACTTTCTGGTGATTGGCGACTGGGGGACGGGCAGCACGCAGCAGGCGGATGTGGCCAAGGCGATGTGCGCGAGTAACGCAGCCAACCCCGCCAAGTTCGTCATGACCGTGGGCGACAACTTCTATTCGCCTGACGGCACGGCCAACGACGGCGACTACTACCGGCCAATGGCGTGCCTGCTGGCACAGGGTGTCAAGTGGCGTGCCGCGTGGGGCAATCACGATCTGGGTGGCACCTCCACCGCCACTGTGCTCGGTGCGCGCAAGCGGTACTACACATACGCCGACGGCAGCACCCGGTTCATCGTGCTCGACGGCAACAACCCGACATCATCCGCGCAGCGTTCGTTCCTGGAGCGCACGTTGAAGACCGCACGCCAGCCGGTGCGCATCGTCACCGTGCACCAGCCGCTTTACACCGCCGGCATCCACTCGCCGTCGTACGACGCGCGCCGCATGTGGGAGCCCCTCTTCAGGAAGTACGGCGTGTCGCTGGTGCTGCAGGGGCACAACCATCACTACGAGCGCATCACGGCCAAGGGCGTTACATACATCACCAGCGGTGGCGGTGGTGCCGGGCTCTACCCATGCGTGCGATCACAGCCCGGGCTCGCCATCTGCAAGCCCGTCCATCATTTCCTCGAGGTCGACTCGTCGCCATCCGGCATTGCGGTGCGCGCGGTGGGGATCAAGGGCAACACGGTTGATCAGGTGACGGTGCCAATCCGTACTGCGGCGGC
Source organism: uncultured Actinomycetes bacterium (assembly GCA_903866425.1). Classification (GTDB taxonomy): domain Bacteria; phylum Actinomycetota; class Thermoleophilia; order Miltoncostaeales; family Miltoncostaeaceae; genus SYFI01. Next base: position 6,007 of record CAIPNN010000065.1, on the reverse strand, counting down.
GTCCCGACCCTAAGGCGTTTCGCCGCAGGCCATGGCCGCGGCCTCCTCCGGTGTGTCGGCGATGAGGATGCGGTCGAGATCCTCGGGCTGGATGAACCCTTCGTCGAGCGTCACCTGACGCATCCAGTCGATGAGCCCCTCCCAGTGCGCGCGTCGGTACAGCACCAGCGGGAAGTCGCGCACCTTTCCCGTCTGGATGAGCACGAGGGCCTCGAACAACTCGTCCAGCGTGCCGAAGCCCCCGGGCATGACGATGAACGCCTCCGAGTACTTCACGAACATCGTCTTGCGCACGAAGAAGTATCTGAAGTCGACGCCCAGGTTCACATAGGGGTTGCGCCCCTGCTCCTTGGGCAGCTCGATGGTGAGGCCGATGCTGAGCCCACCGGCCTCGTGGGCCCCCTTGTTCGCTGCCTCCATCACTCCCGGGCCACCCCCGGTGATGACGGCGCGATCGCGCTGCGCCAGCAGACGGCCGATCTCCACGGCCGCCTCGTAGTCGGGGTCGCCCGGCGGGGTGCGGGCCGATCCGAACACCGCCACGCCCTGGCCAACCCGCGCCAGGGCGTCAAAGCCATCGACGAACTCGCCGAGAATGCGAAGGGCACGCCAGGAGTCGGTGGACAGAAACTCCGGCTCCGGCCCCCGCAGCAGCATGAGGTCGGCATCGCGGGTGCGCTCGCCGCCCGGCCCACGGGTGACGGTGCGTCCGCGCCGGGTGAATTCCTCGGTCATCAGCGCACGCTCACGGGGTCATCCGGGTAAGCACGCCGGTGGTGGAGTACGGGCCACCCGCCCAGTGGTACTGCAGCCGTCCGTCGCTGCGCAGGCGCACCGACGACGTGCCGAGCCCCTGGCAGAACGTGGAACTGCTGCGGGTGATCACCTCGGTGAAGCGGCGCCACCCGGGAGTGTTGGTGCCAAGCGGAACCCAGCGGCCGGTGCACGCGGGCGGCGGGCCGTAGCCAACTGAGCCCTCGATGCCGCCCTTGGTGGTGCCGCGGATGATGACGTTGGCCTTGAAGTGCCCGCCGTCATCTGCGGTGACGGTGCCCGTCCACTGGCCGGTGAGGCCGTCGAGGTAGGCCACGCTGGTCAGGTCGCCCTTGGTCCATACGTACCGCACGCGGCCATCTGACGCGGGGGACAGCCGCACCATGCCGCCGTCCTTGCAGATGGTGCCGGTCTGGGCGATCACCGTCTCGCGGAACAGGGTGACGGCACCGGTCTGGCGTATCGGCGTCCAGCGCACTGTGCAGTTGAGGGGCGCGCCAAGCCGGGCAGTGCCCGACGGCGTGCCATCGGCTGCGATCGAGATGTTGCCGTGCACCGGGAATGTGATGTCGGGCTGGGTCACGCTCTGGCCAAGGCCGTTCCAGGTACCGCCGATAAGACCGGCGCCGGTCCAGGCCGATGCGACGGATGCCGATGCGGCGAAAGCCACTGCGGTGAGGGTGATGGGGATGGTGAATTTGCGCATGCAGAGAGCGTAGTCGTCGCGTGAGGGCGTCCCCATGGCACCGCGTTCAGCGGCGCGCGGGCCCTGCGCCGGTATCGTCACAGCGTGCGTCGCTCGCCGATCATCACCGTTGCCGTTGCCGCGATGGCCATCGCGGTACCTGCCGCTGCCCTGGCGCAGGAGGCCGCCCCTCCGGCCACCGATCCAGCGGCGCAGCCCGCGCCCGATCCCGCGGCGACCCCGCCCGGTGCAAGCACGACCCCGACCACACCGGCCACGCCGACATGGCCGGAGTTGCCACCCACCCGGCTCAAGGTTCCCACCGTGCGCACTTCATGGGTTGCGCGCCTGCTCGTCACCACACCCGTGCGTCGCCAGCCCGGCCGCGGGGGCAAGGCGTTCAAGCTGCTGCAGCCCATCGCACCGCTCGGTGCCGGCCCGGTGTGGCTGGAAGTGCGCGGTGTGAAGGATGTGCGCGGCGTGCGCTGGGTGAAGGTGCTGCTGCCGCAACGCCCCAATGGCACGGCGGGTTGGGCCCCAGCGGACAGCTTCACGTTCACGCAGATCCACTCTCGCGTCGAGATCGACCTGAGCGACCGGCGCCTCACCGTGCTGCGCAAGGGGAAGCGGCTGGCCCGGTTTTCCATTGCAGTCGGCACCCCCGCCACGCCGTCGCCCACGGGCACGTTCGCAATCGCCGAGGTCATCCCCACCGGCGACCCCAAGGCATTTCTCGGCCCGCTGGTGATGCCGCTCACGGCGTTCAGCAACGCGCTCAATGAGTACGCCGGAGGCAACGGGCGCGTGGCCATCCACGGCACCAGCGCCCCCGAGCTCATCGGCCAGGCCGTGAGCCACGGGTGTATCCGCATGAACAACGCCGACATCCGTCGGGTGTCGCGACTCGTCGTGCCCGGCACCCGCGTGGTGATTCACCAATAACGGCACATTCCGTGCGCAATGCGTGCGGATTCAGGGCCTACCGTGGCCCGCGTGGACGACCCCGCTGCCTTCCCGGAATCCCGTTACCACGACGCCGTGAGCCTGCTGGTGAACGGCGATGAGCAGGGGGCCCGGCGGGCCATCGAAGAGGGGCTGGCCCGTGCATCGGGCCCACGCCACGCCGTGACCCGTGCATGCCTCAGCGATCTCGGTGCGCAGCTTGATGGTGAGGCAGCACTCTCACGATTGGCCCGGCGTACCCCCGGGCCCATCGGCTGGCTGGCCAACCCCGACGCACTCGCGCGGTCGGTTGCTGAGCTGGGACGCGCGCACCTGGTTGAAGCCGTCATCGAGGAGATCGCCCATCTCATGCCTGAGGATCAGCTGATGGGCCTCGTGGTCGCGGCCCACGAGGCCCGCACCCCGGCCTGCCACGACCTGCTGGTGGCCATGGGGTCGGTGGTTGAGGGTGCGCCCGGGCAGTTGGCCGCGCAGTTCACCGAGCGCGTACCCGCATCGGATCCCTGCATCGATGCGCTGCGGGTGCAGGTGCCCGTGGCGGCGTGGACGTCGGAGCCACCGGACGCCCCTGGCCAGCAGCAGGTGATCATCGCGGTGGGGCGCGATGCCGGCAGGGTGGCCCCGGTGGTGGCCATCATCCGGCACGAGGGGGTGGGTGGGGTGCTCGATGATGCCTTTGCGCTGCCCGACATGATTCCCGCGCGTCTTGAGCGCGAGGTGCTCGAGCCCATGGCCGATGCCGGGCTCACGCCCGACCCACTCAGCGTGCGCGATGCCGCCGAGGCGGTGTACCACGCGCTGCTTGCGGCACTTGACGCTGGCCTCGACATCCCATCCGCCGCGTATCAACCCGTGGCCGCCCGGCTACGTCGCGCGCTGGTGGACGATTCGCCGTCGGCTTCCCACGGATCCGGGGAAATGCCCTGTATGGGCTAGAATGGCTGCATGTCTGACGCGCTTCCGCCTGATCTCAACGCAGCCCTCGACGGTATTGACCCCAAGATGCGGGGCCAGCTCGAAGAGGCACTTGCACCCGTGATGTCCGATCTGGGGCCGCGCGAGGTGGCGGTGCTGTTGCGCTTGGTGGATGGCATCAAGGGCGGCGCATCGGTGCCCGAGCTCAACGCGTTCGTCCGCCTGCTGCCCGTCACGGTGAGCCGTGTGGTGCAGCCCGTGGTGGAACCCGCCGAGGTCAAGTAGGCGCATCATCCGCGCTACCGTCGCGTGAGATGACGCGATCGGTTCTCATCGGTATGTTCACCGCGCTGGCCGCGACGTCGGCTGCCTCGGCCGTTGGCCTTGCACCTGTGGGGCGCGGTTTCTCGGACGCGCTGTACGTGGCGCAGGCCCCGGGTGAGCAGCGCCTCCTCGTGGTCACGCGGACCGGCGTCATCCGGCCCATCACTGCCAAGGGAACGCCTGGTCGGCCCTGGCTGGATATCCGCGGCCGTGTTGGCTCCGAGGGTCTTGAACAGGGCCTTCTGGGTCTGGCGTTCGCTCCCGACTTCGCGACCTCCGGGCGCTTCTACGTGAACTACACGAACACGCGGGGCGACACCCGCGTGGTGGAGTTCCGCAGCCGGCTCAACGCCGCTCGCGTGAACGTGCGCACCGCTCGCGTGGTGCTGTCGCAGCGCCAGCCGTTTTCCAATCACAACGGCGGCAACCTGCAGTTCGGGCCCGACGGCATGCTGTACATCGGCTTCGGCGATGGCGGGGGGCAGAAAGACCCCGACAACAACGGCCCCAACCCGTCGACGTGGCTCGCCAAGATTCTGCGCATTGATGTGGCGCATCGCGACCGCGGTCTCGCCTATTCAATTCCTGCCGGCAATCCATTTGCGGGCGCCGCGGAGGGCCGCCCGGAGATCTGGGCAATGGGCTTTCGCAACCCGTGGCGCTTCTCGTTTGATCGCGCGACCGGCGACATGTGGATTGGCGATGTGGGGCAGAACGCGGTGGAAGAGATTGATCGCGCACCCGCTGGCGTTGGCGGACTCGATTTCGGATGGAGCAGGCGCGAGGGCACCGATGATCTGAAGGGCGGCCCCCGCAGTGCCACCGAGACCGGCCCCGTCACCCAGTACCGCCACGGCGACGGTGACTGCTCGGTCACTGGCGGGTACGTGGTGCGCGGCGGCAGGGTGCCGGCGCTGGAGGGCCAGTATGTGTACGGCGACTGGTGCACCGGCAAGACATGGGCCATCCCCGCCAACGGCTCAGGCCCGAATCGCGAGATCACCAGCCAGCTCGGTGCCGTGCCGGGGCTCACCTCATTCGGCGAAGACCGCAAGGGCAACGTGTACCTGGTCACCTCCACGACGGTGAAGCGCATCAGGGCGTAGCGTCCGGGCATGGCCACCCCGAAGGTCACCCGGCGCGCGTTCGTTCTCGGTGGTGCCGCAACCGCGGCAGCCGTTGCCCTGCCCACCTGGACCACCGCGGCTGCGAACCGCGCATCGGGATATGCGCGCCTGATGCGGCAACTGCGTGCCGCAACCCGGGGGCCGGTGGTGACGCGCCAGAACGCCGGGCTGATGGTGGCGGCACAGGTGTGGAACCAGCGCTTTGACGGTCGTCGTCCATACGGCGTGCTGTACGCGGTGGACGACCGCGACGTTCAGCAGGCGGTGCGGTGGGCCGCACGCAACGAAATCCCCATCACTGCGCGCGCAGGTGGCCACTCGTACCAGGGTTACTCCACGATCAACGATGGCCTCATCGTCGATCTCACCAATCTCGCCACGGTCGTTCCGAGGTCGGGCCCCGTTCCCTATGCCCACATCGGTGGCGGCACGGCGCTCGGGGTGGCGTACCAGGCACTTGCGCCCTACGGGCTCACCATCCCGGGCGGCACGTGTCCCACGGTGTCGGTGGGTGGTCTGGCGCAAGGGGGCGGTCTGGGTTGGGTGGCCCGCCGGTGGGGGCCGCTGTCCGACAACGTCAAGGGCTTCCGCATCGTCACCGCCGATGGACGCATCCGTACGGCCAATGCCCGGAGCGAGCGTGATCTCTACTGGGCGTGTCGTGGGGGTGGCGGCGGCAACTTCGGAATCATCACCTCGTACGACATCCGCACGCACCCCACCGATCCGGCGACGCACTTCGTTCTGTACTTCCCGTGGTCGGAGGCGCCCGATGTGGTGCTCGCCTGGCAGGACTGGGCCCACCAGACCGGCCCCGAGATGTTCACCCTGTGCAGCCTCGTGACCAACACCACCGGCGCCAGCCCCACGTGCCAGGTCTCTGGCCAGATCTTCGGCGATCAGGCGGCCCTCACCGCGGAACTCGCGCCATTCCTCGCCCAGGTGACGCCGAGCAGCAGCACAATCACCCCGGCGTCATATGCATCGTTGGTGCAGTACTGGGCCGCGTGTACCCATCAGGCGCAGGAACAGTGTGCGCGACGCACGATGAACCCCAACGGCCTCATCACGCGGCCGTTCATGTGGGGCAAGTCTGACTACGTGCGCGAGTCCGAGCCGCTCAACCGCGCGGGTGCCGAGGTGATGCGCGACTTCATCGCGCAGCGCCAGACGCAGAACGAGGGCACCGGCGAGATCATCATGGATTCGTACGGAGGGG
>CAIPNN010000064.1 GCA_903866425.1 uncultured Actinomycetes bacterium | reverse complement strand
CGCTCGCGGGCCACGGCCTCGCGCACCCGGTTACTGGCCTCAACCACGGCGAGCGGCTCAACGAACAGCGTGCCGCCGGAGTCTGACGAGTCGTGCACGATTCCCGGCACCGCCGACCGCGATGACGCCTTGACGGCCAGCACGGGCCTGCCGCCGCGCTCGGTGATGAACCCCTCCTGCAGATGCGGCTTGGCCTCGGCGGCCACCTCGCGCAGCACCTCCTGTGCCTGACGGCGAAGTTCCGCGATATCGCGGCGGGCACGCGCGAGCGCAGATGATGCGTCGTCGCGAATGCCACCGCGGCCATCGAGGCAGGCGTCAAGCCGGGTGGCCACACGGCCGAGTGCGCCGGCCTCGATACGGTCGGCCACCTCGCTGAGCATTGGCGCAACCTCGGCGTACTCCGTGAACGCCTCGCGAAGTTCCACGGCCACCTCGGCTGTGGCACGCACACGCTCAAGCGCGGTTACCTCGAGGCGGCTGCCGCGCCGGGCGTCGTCCACGTCGTCGCGGATGTCGTGCGCGCCCCCGGGGCCCGCAACGGCAAGCTCCCACAGCGCGACAGCCTCAGCGGTCACGTCGCGCAGGGCTGCCACCTCGTGCGGCTGCGGCGTGGGCTCGAGCGCACGCGCCAGTTCGGCCCCGCCCTCAAAGGCGCAGAGGCCCGCGAGGCGTTCCCGGATGACGGTGAGCTCGAGGAGTTCAATGGTGTGACGATCCACGGTTCACATGGTGCCCACATCTTGGGCCTGATAGGAAGTCCATATGCCAAACGCACCCGTTCCCGCTCAGGTGGCCGAATTTCTCGACGCCCCCAATCTCTGCGTCATGGCCGTGCTGCGGCCCGACGGCTCACCGCACACCACGGCCATCTGGTACCGCTGGCTGGGTGACGACCGCGTGCTGGTGAACATGGACGACATCCGGCCGCGGCTGAAGTGGCTTGCCAAGGACGGCCGCGTGGCGTTCACCTGCATCGACCCCACCACCTTCTACCGCCAGGTGAGCCTGATGGGCACGGTGGAGGAGATGTATGAGGACGTTGACCGCAGCGACATCGACGCGCTGAGCATGGCCTACGTGGGCAAGCCGTACCCGCGCACGGCCCACCCACGCATCTCGGTGCGAATTCGCGTTGACCGCTGGCACGGCTGGGACCGCGACCCCAACGAGGCCGAGAACCCCGACCGCCCCAGGCTGCCCGTCTGACGGCACGCGCACCCGGCTGCAGCAGGACAACGGGCCGGGGGCGCTAACCTCACCCTTGTCGATCGGCAATCCGCCGGTCGAGAGGTCGGCTTCCTTGGGTCCCGCCACATGTGCGGTTCGGGTGAGCAGTGCCTCCCCAACCGCGCCACGCCACACAGGCCCGCGCACCCAGAGGAGCAGTTGATGTCACAGCAGTCGTTCGCCGATCTCGGCGTATCGAGCGCGGTTGCCCGCGCCCTTGAAGACCGCGGGTTCGCCGCGCCCTTCGCAATTCAGACCAAGGTCATCGGCGACGTGCTCGATGGCCGTGATGTGCTGGCCAAGTCGCCCACCGGGTCGGGCAAGACGCTTGCCTTCATGGTGCCGACCATCGATCGCATCGCCGCCGAGGCCCAGCGCCCCGCCGCGCTGGTGCTGGCCCCCACGCGTGAACTGGCCACGCAGATCGTAGAGTCCACATACGCCATCGCCCACGCCCGTGCGCTCAAGATCTGCGCCGTCTACGGCGGCGTCGGGCTCGAGAAGCAGGCACGCGAGGCCGCGAAGGCCCACATCGTGGTGGCCACCCCCGGACGCCTTGAGGACCTGCTGTCGCGTGGCGCGTTCTCGCTGAAGCACGTGCAGATTCTGGTGCTCGACGAGGCCGACCGCATGCTCGACATGGGCTTCCGCCCGGCCGTCGACCGCATCGTTGCCAAGTGCCCCAAGGGCCGCCAGACGCTGTTCTTCTCGGCCACCCTCGATGGTGAGGCCGGACGCATCGCGGAGCTGTACACGAGCAATGCCGTGCGCCACGAACACACCCCGCCGGCCCAGAAGGCCGCCGACATCGAGCACCGCTTCATCCGCGTTGAGCGCGAGGAGCGCCTCGACATGCTGGTGCACCAGCTTGAGGGCGCCCACGACCTGAACCTGGTGTTCGTGCGCACCAAGCACGG
>CAIPNN010000063.1 GCA_903866425.1 uncultured Actinomycetes bacterium | reverse complement strand
TCGTGCCCCGAGCAGTTGGTGCAGAGCGTCATCCACTTCGCATCGCGCGGGTGCATGGACATCGAGGGGCTTGGCGACAAGACCGTGGCCAAGTTGTTCGAGGTGGGGCTGGTGGGCAACGTGGCCGACATCTACGACATCACCCCGGAGCAGCTCATCCCGTTGGAGGGGTTCAAGGACCAGAGCGCGGCGAACCTGGTGGCGGGCATCGCGGCATCGCGCGAGCGGCCGTGGCCGCGGGTGATCAACGCGCTGGGCATCCGCCACGTGGGTGAGGTGACGGCGAACTCCATCGCGCTGGTGGCGCCGTCGCTCGACGCCCTGCTGGCGGCATCGCCCGACGACCTCGCGCGCGCAGAAGGTGTGGGCCCCGTGGTGGCCGAGGCCGTCACGGAGTTCCTGTCGAGCGACGACAACCGCGCGATGCTCGAGCGGCTACGGGCCGCAGGGCTGACCGTTCACATGGATGTGCCCGACGGGCCCGTGGATGGCCCGCTCACCGGCTGCACGGTGGTGGTGACCGGCGGACTCGACGCCTTCAGCCGTGATGAGGCCAAGCGCGCCATCGTTGCTGCGGGCGGCAAGAGCACCGACTCGGTGTCGAAGAAGACGTCATTCGTCGTGGCAGGCCGCGACCCCGGCAGCAAGGTGGCCAAGGCCGAAGCCGCGGGCGTGCCAGTGATCGACGAGGCACTGCTGCTGCAGGTGCTTGCGGGCGAGGTTTCTCCGCCCGCACGCGACAGCGCCTAGGTGGTGACTGCCGGGGCCGCGTCTGCCGCCCCGGTTGCCAGCAGCGTCACAGCTTGGTCCATCGTGCGCTGTGCGCCGCCGATGTTCCTGTCGTTGATGAGGAAGGCGAATGCGTACCTCGCGCCCGCCCTGCTCGTGACCACGCCTGCCAGCGATGCGACACCATCGATGTAGCCGGTCTTGGCCCGCACGCGGTTGCGCACGGCGGGATCGCGGAGGCGCCTGATGAGTGTGCCCTCGCCGCCGTGCTGCAGTGATCGGACCAGGGCGTCACCCCACTCGGGGTTCGACTCTGCATCACTGAGAATGGTCACGAGTGTGGCGGCCGCAAGGCGGTTGCTGTGCGAGAGCCCCGATCCGTCAACGAGATCGTCGCTGGTGGCAAGCGCCCCGCGCTCCTTGAGGAGTTTCGCGGCGTGGTCGGTACCGGCGGCGGTGGTGCCATGCCCGGCCCCGTACGCACCGACATCCTTGGTGAGCATTTCCGCGGTGAAGTTGTCGCTTGCCGGATTCATGAAGCCGAGGATCGCTGAGAGCGGCTTTGACTTGACCTCGCCGAGCACCGTGCCACCCGGGGCGTCACGCCCGACGCGAATGGATCCGTGGACGGTGACCCCCACATGCCTGAGGGCCTTGACCAGGCGCTGGCCCGCTGCCTTCCCGGGGCCCGAGACATTGTGCGACTGGTCGTTGCCGGCCCGACCCTGATTAGTGGCAATCGCCGAAAGGGGTCCGCATTCCCACACGTAGTCGCTCTTCCACTGGGGACCCATGCGCTTGGTGTCGAACAGCGACTCGTCGATCACCAGCCCGCCGGCGATCTTGCGCACGCCGCTGCGACGCACGTTGATGGCCAGGCGCTCAATCGGCGTACCTGTGCGGTCGAGATACCCACGCGAATACGCGGTGGTGGCCAGCATGGGGTCGCCCGAGCCGATCAGGTACGCGGGGCCGCTCAGGGTGCCGTCGGGGGAGATCTGGGCGTTGGCGCCACCCTCGATGCGGGTGGTGAAGCGGAAGTCGGGCCCGACGGTGAGCAGGGCTGCCGCACTGGTGATGATCTTCATCGTGGATGCCGGCGCCAGCGACTGCCTGGCGTTGACGGCAGCGACAGCGACCGGCCCCCCGGCATCCAGACGGGTGACCAGTGCGCTCATGCGCGGGTGCTTGGCCGCAAAACCATCGAGCAGGGCGTCAACCGGGCTTGCACTCGACAGGGCCGGCGCAGCCGTGATTGCGATGGTCGCGCCGATGAGCGCGAGGCGGCGAGGGAGTGTGCGGGCAGGGCGACTCACGACGGTGGTGGAGGCTAGCGGCACCCGCGGCGCGCCCATCTGCAGCGGGGTCCACCGGGCCGCGCCCGGTGGCGCGGCCCGGTGTGGGTGGTACCCCTGGCTACGCCGCGATGATCTCCTGGGCATCTTCGGGGAATCGATGCCCCGTACTGAGAAGGCTGGTGATGACCAGCGTCTTGTCCACGCGTCCGTGGTAGATGGGGATTGCCTGCTGCAGGCAGAACCGCACCAGGCGGTCCTTGTTCATGCCGATCGCATCGGCCAGCTCGTCCGGGGTCAGGTGATTTGCCACGTGTGCCTCCCTGATGGTTGAGACGTCCTGAAAACGACGACGACCCGCGGCCATGTGGCCTGCGGGTCGTTCACTGCCGCACACGTGGTGATGGGCGGGTCACCGTCGAATCACCTCGTGTGCATCCATGGGGGAACGCTACGCCCGCCCGCGGATGCATGCCCGGGCTGCCACCTCGAAAACCGATGGTGATGGGCTACTATCCGCGGGCTTCATCGCGGGGTGTGGCGCAGCTTGGTAGCGCGCTCCGTTCGGGACGGAGAGGTCCCCGGTTCAAATCCGGGCACCCCGATGAGGCGTCTCCCGACCCCTGGAGGGCTTGTGCCGCAGGCAGTCCGTCGCGTCGACACTGCCATCATCGGCGGCGGCGTGGCCGGTGCGTACTGCGCCTGGCGTCTTGCAGGGAGTGATGGGGCGGGGTCCATCGCCGTGTTCGAGCGGCAGGACCGCGTGGCCGGACGGCTGTGGTCGGTACCGGTGAATCCGGTGCAGGGGCAGGTTGCCGAGCTCGGTGGCATGCGCATCGCCCCCAATCACGGCATCGCACGTGACCTCATCGGGCACCTGGGCCTGCCCACCATGCCGTTTGTGGCGAGCGGCGACAATGCGTTCGTGTACCTGCGGGGGGTGCGCAAGCGCCGTGCGGATATCCGTGCCGCAGGCGACTTCCCCTACGACCTTCCTGATCACCTCGCACGCATGACCCCTGAGGAGATGATCGCCGCCATCGGCGACGGCCACGGGCTGGTGGCGGAGTGCCTGGTGCACGACACCACCTGCGGCGCATGGACGTCGGAATGGCGCGTGGGGGGGTCGTCGTACTGCACTTCGACGACCGCGCAATTGCTCGAGCACTTCCTGGGTGCGGAAGGCGCGGCCTTCATTCTTGACTGGATCGGCTACTCGATGGAGGACGTGGCCGCTCCCACGTGGATCGGGGAGGTCGCCGGCGTCACGCATGGCGAATACCTGACGATTCGCGGTGGGATGCAGGCGCTGCCGGAGGCATTGCTGGACGGTGCGCGCAGCCGTGGGGCAGACGTTGTGACCGGCACCACGCTGGTGTCGCTCGAGCCCGACGGCGCCGACATGCGACTGCATCTGGAGGACTCCGAGGGGCGTACACAGGACGTGCTGGCCTCGTCGGTGGTGCTGGCACTCACCCCGCCCGCCTTCACGCGTCTGCAGGCCACCAGCCCCGTACTCGCGGGCTCCGATGTGCTTGGCCGCGCAATCGGACAGGCCCTGCCGTACGACTCCGTGAAGGCCTACTTCGCCTTCGACAGGCCGTGGTGGCGCGATCTGGACATCGAGACCGGTCGCTCGGTCACCGACGGCCCCATTCGTCAATGCATCTACTTCCCGCCCGACCCCGAGGGTCCGGCGATGATGCTGGCCAGTTACGCATTCGGCGACGGTGCTGCGTCACACTGGAAGACGCTGGGCCCGTCAGAGGGATGCGATGGGTTCACACCACCTGCACGCGCCTTCGTTGAGGAGATGACCGCACACCTCTCCGCGCTGCACGGATATGACGTGCCACTCCCGGTGGATGCCCGCGTGCGGTGGTGGGGGCATGACGGCGAGGCCGCCAACTGGCTGTGGGGTGTGGGGGGATCGGTGTGGGATCTCTCCCGTGAGGTGCGCCATCCGGTTGCGGCCACGCCCATTCACATCTGCGGTGACTGCTTCTCGCTGAACCAGGGATGGGTGCAAGGCGCGCTGCAAAGTGCCGAACTCGTGCTGCG
>CAIPNN010000062.1 GCA_903866425.1 uncultured Actinomycetes bacterium | reverse complement strand
TGCATGGCCCGCGCCGCATTCATCCAAGGACACCTACGACATGAGCACCACCGACGACATCACCATCATCTCGCTCGATACCCCGATCTTCACCCTTGACGGTCCGGAGTACATCGAGGTTGATGGCAAGCAGGTCCCCAATTACGACATCACCATCCCCGAGTTCGGCGACGGCGACGTGGTGTCCGGGCGGGTCGTCCGCATCGACAAGGACGAGGTGCTCGTCGACGTCGGATACAAGAGCGAGGGTGTCATCCCCCTCAACGAGCTCTCAATCCGCAAGTCGGTCAACGTGCTCGACGAGGTGCAGCTGGGCGAGATGATCGACGCCCTGGTGATGCAGAAGGAAGACCAGGACGGTCGCCTTGTGCTCTCCAAGAAGCGCGCCCGCTTCGAGAAGGCATGGAAGCGCATCGAGGCCGCATCCACCGCCGGTGAGACCGTGGAGGGCACGGTCATCGAGGTGGTCAAGGGCGGTCTCATCCTCGACCTCGGCGTGCGCGGCTTCCTGCCCGCGTCGCTGGTCGACATCCGCCGCGTGCAGGATCTCGACGAGTTCATGAGCCAGAAGCTCGAGTGCAAGGTCATCGAGCTCAACCGCAGCCGCAACAACGTGGTGCTCTCCCGTCGCGCCGTGCTCGAGCACGAGCGCCGTGAGGTGCGTCAGCGCATTCTCGACGATCTGGCACCCGGCAAGGTGGTTGAGGGCGTCATCTCCAACATCGTCGACTTCGGTGCGTTCGTCGACCTCGATGGCATCGACGGCCTCATCCACATCTCCGAGCTCTCGTGGAGCCACGTCAACCACCCGTCTGAGGTGCTGAACGTGGGCGAGAAGGTCGAGGTGAAGGTGCTCGACATCGACCGCGATCGCCAGCGCATCTCCCTGGGTCTCAAGCAGACGCAGGCCGACCCGTGGCAGAGCGTCATCGAGACGTACCAGATCAACGACATCGTCCCCGGCAAGGTCACCAAGGTGGTCACGTTCGGTGCCTTCGTGGAGATCCACGCCGGCGTGGAGGGTCTGGTGCACATCTCCGAGCTGGCCGACCACCACGTGGAGAACCCGCGCGAGGTCGTCAATCAGGGTGACGAGCTCGAGGTGCGCATCATTGAGATCGATGCCGAGCGTCGCCGCCTGTCGCTGTCACTGAAGCGCGTCACGCCGGCTCCGGAGGAGTCCGCCGAGGGTGCGGTCATGACGTTCGGTGGCGATGACGACGAGCTCACCGACGACGTGGCCAGCGAGCAGGTCGCCGAGATCGAGGAGGCCCCCGGTGAGGTGGCCGCCGAGCTCGCGCTCGAGGCCGCCGAGGAGATCTCCTCGCACGACGAGCCCGTCTCAGAGGACTAGGCAGCACGCAATGCCGAGCTCCCCGGCCTGCATCGGCCTGACCGGGGGTATCGGCTCCGGGAAGTCCGCGGCCCTCCAGGCGTTCCATCGCCGGGGGGCCGCGGTGCTTTCTGCCGACGAGGTGGTGCATCGCCTCTACGTCGATCCGGCCGTGGTGCAGGCAGTGGTCGCCCGTTTCGGGTCCGAGGTCCTCGCCGATGATGGATCGGTCGACCGCCCCGCGCTGGGGGCCGCAGCAATGGCATCCGACGGCGGGATGGCCTTTCTCGAGGAGTTGCTTCACCCGCGCATCGGCGATGCGCGCACGTCGTGGATTGAGGAACAGCGGGCGGCGGACCCGACGCCGCCCCTGCTGGTGTGCGAAGTGCCCCTGCTGTTCGAAGTGGGGCTCGCCGATCGCTTCGACGCCGTGCTCGTCGTGACGGCGTCAGATGATGTGCGGCGGGCACGAGTGGAGGCGCGCGGGCAGGACTTCGACGCCCGTGCCGCGCTGCAGTGGGACGAGGATCGCAAGGTGGCTGCGGCGAATGCGTCATTCGTGAATGACGGCACCGAAGCCGAGCTTGACGCGTGGGTCGGCGACATGTTCCGCGTGTGGGCGGCGCATGGGGCGGCGTAGGCGTCGCGGCCGTCTGGGCCGCCTCATGTGGTTTGTGGTCATCGCGGCCGTGCTTGTCGCCGCTGGCCTGGTGATTCACTCGGCCAAGCCCGCGTGGTACGCAAAGCTCTGGTACCCCATGAACTACTCAGCGGCCATCAATCGCGAGGCGGGCGCGACGGGGCTGGACCCCGCGCTCATCGCGGCGCTCATCTGGCGGGAGAGTGACTTCGAGCCGGCGTCCGAATCCCATCGGGGCGCCGTGGGCCTCACGCAGGTGCTGCCCTCCACGGCGCGGGAGATCGCCGCGGCCCACAACGCCCCGGTGGGGCGTGCCGCCGACCTGGCCGACCCCGAGGTGAACATCGCCTTCGGCGCCTGGTACCTGCGCCAGCTGATTGACCGCAACAACGGCTCGGTCGAGGACGGCCTCGCCGCGTACAACGCCGGTGCCGGCAATCTGACCAAGTGGAAGCAGCAGGCGCTCGCTTCAGGCCACACCTTCCGCGTACCGGAAGACATCCCGTTTCCTGAGACGAAGGCCTATGTGGAGGACATCCTCGATGCCTGGTCCATCTATCGCCGTACCTACGGGGACCAGCTGAACCCGCCCACGTGAGCGGTTCTAGATGACCACCGTCCAGGGCAGGGCCTTCCAGTCGGTGACGAGCCCGTTCACCACATACGGGTCGCGCAGCACGTACTCGCCGATTTCTGCCGGGTCGCACGGGTTGAACACGATTGCCGCGCCGGTCACCGGGTCACCAAGGGCGCCCGCCATCAGCACCGTGCCCGAGTCCTTCAACTGCTGCAGCAGCGCAAGGTGCGCGTCGCGGTAGGGTCCGCGGCGTTCGATGATGTCGTCGACGTACTCGTACAGCAGCAGTGTGTGCTTCTCGGCGTCCATGGGGCTCCTTCTCGGGTTCCGCGGCGGCCGACTCTAGTGGGGGGAAATCGATCGTGATGGATCTGGAAGCGGCCCGTGCACTGACGGCGGAGGTCACCAGTGCCTCGCTCTGCGATGCCATGGCCAGACTCCATGCGCATCGATGCCATGCCATCGGGCTTGTCCCCGCACGCCCGGGAACGGTGACGGCGGGTTTCGCCGCCACCATCAGGTTCGGCCCGCGACGTGACGATCTGCCCGATCACGACCTCGCGGCTGCCGCTGAGCGCGCAATCGCCGACATCCCTGCCGGGGCGCTGGTGGTGATCGCCGGGCCGGACGCTCCCGACGAGGCGGTCGCCGGGGGGAAGAAGCTGGCCGCGCTCGAGGAGATGGGTGCGGTCGGCGTCATCGCGTGGGCGGCCATCCGCGACCGTGACGAGGCCGCCGGCTACGAGATGGGTGTGTGGTCGCTGCACGAGACGCCGCGCGCGAGCGGCGACCGTCTGCAGGTCATCGAGGTGGGCGGGCTGATCACCTTCGGGGGGATCACCGTCGCGCCTGGCGACTGGGTGCACATCGACGGCGCGGGCATGGTGGTTGTGCCCGCCGCAGATCGGGATGAGGTGCTCGAGGCCGCCGTGCAGATCGAGGAGGCCGATGCGGCCACCGTCGCCGACATCCGGCGACGGGGCCGTCAGTCACGCGCCTAGGTCAGGCGTCGTCCGCGTCGCCGGTCATCTCCTCGTCGTTCTCGATGGCCTCAACCGTGGCGGCGTTGGGTGACGGGGCGGCTTCGACGGCGTCGCGCCAGGTCTTCGGCAGCTCGTGATTCCACTCCGCGTCCTTGCGCCCGTTGCCGGGGACGCCCACGGGGTTCAGGCCAAAGAAACGATTCGGGTGCTTGCTCTGCATGCGTGGCTCCGGGTGAATTGACGTGCGGGCGGCACCTTACCGCCTCGGTCAGCCGGTGCGGAATGGGGGCAGCCGGTCGAACCACCAGTCGAACGGGTCCTCCTCTGACGGCAGCTCATAGGCCGCGCCCATTTCGGCACCAAGCCGGGTGAGCGCCGCATACCACTCGTCTGCTGTGCGCGCGCGTGATGCACGGCGCAGCGCAGCCGCGCCACGGTCCCAGGCGGCCGAGGCCGCGGGCAGTGGCAGATCGCCCACCTCGGTGCCACTCATCTTGATGGCGTCGGGAGACATTGCGGCGCCGGTGTGCCTGGTGAAGGCGAGCTTGCTGAGATAGGGGGAGGTGAGGGCTGCGGCAAGCCGCCATGCATCGTCGCCAGCAATGGGAAGCGCGATGACTGGCACGCCGGGGATGACATCACCCGCCTCGTCAACCGTGCACTCAATGACTCGTGTCTGGACGGCCACCAGCACCTTCGGTACCGCTGTGGCAGCAAGCCACGGCGTGACCTCGGCGCGTTCCCGCAGCAGCGCGTCGTCAACGCGCGGCCATTGCCAGTCGGCCTTGGCGATTCGGGCCGGCCGGGTGCCCCACAGGCTGCGGCCCGGGTCGATGAGACCGGCCGTCACAAGGGGGCGGCCTTGGCCTGCGGCGTCGTCCCGCAGGGCACCGGCCACCGCGTAGTAGTGCCTGCGAAACCCCACGACGGGTGTGGTGATATCGCGCACGAGGCCACCGGCGGCTGCCGTTGGCGCATCGATATCGGTGCGCCACGGACGCCCATCGCAGTGCGCCGATGGATCGAAGCGCGCCCCGCCGATGCGCTGTGCCTGTGGGCCTTCCGACCGGCGGATCGTTGGCCGTCGGCGACCGGCGCGCCGTATGACCACGCCGCACACCGTGACCGAGGCCGCGAACACATCCGTGCCGCCCGTCCAGAGCCACTCGAGGGTGCCCGCACGCAACGCAGCAGACCGTACGGGCGCGGCGTCCCGTGAGGTGAGAAATGAGGCGGGGAGGATCATGCCGACCGTGCCTCCGGGGCGGACCAACTGCAGGGCGTCGGCCAGGAACAGCGCAGCGATGTTGGTGAGTGCGCCGAGGCCATGGGGGAGGCGCGCACTCAGCGCACTCCGCAAACTGGCCGGGAGTGCGCCCCGGTTTGCGGTGGGAGACAGAAATGGGGGATTGGCGATGACGGCGTCAAACGATGCGTCCGCGAGTGGCGCAGGTCGGAGCAGCGCATCACCGTGCACCACCTTCCCGCCGCCCAGGCCGTGCGCGGTGAGTGCCCGTCGGGCACCCCCAGCACGCGCTGCGTCGATCTCCACTCCGGTGAGCGATGCGAGCGCCTGGTCGACCCCGTGGAGGCGCAGCAGGGCGCCTGCGGCCAGCAGGAGCGCCCCCTCGCCGCAGGCCGGGTCGAGAACGCTGGGCGCGTCGCCTCGGCGCAGGGCACCGCCCAGCGTCTCGCGGGCGAGAACGTCCGCCACCGCACTGGGCGTGGGGAAGTCCCCGAGATCCCGCGCACTGGCGCTGCTCACGGCCGCGGGGGAATCCCGCTTGCAACCCACGCCTCGACCGCCGGCCGTACATACCCCCCCGGTGGCGGCCCGGGCCATTGTTCGCTTCCGACGAGTGCGGCAATCTCGGCGGGCTGCAGGGGTTCCCAGCCCTGTGGGTCGTCGGGATCGGTGACCCGGGCAAATCGCTCACCGGGGGGGTCCGGTAGACGCACGATCACCTGTCCGCCCGTGACCCCCGCGTTCGCGCACGCAGCGAGGGCTGCAGGCAGGGCGTACTGGGGGTACGTGAAGATGCCCGGGCCGTAATAGGCATCCGCCGCGTTCGCAGTGAGGATCGCCCAGTCGAGCTCAGCCACGATCACCACAGGGCCGGCCACGGTGCGCCATGCCCGCACGTGCACCAGCCCGTCATCGGCGAGGCGGGTACTGAAGGGCACGAGCGCATTGACGATGCAGGCCGCGTTCACCTGCAACACCGTACCGGCATGCTGACCGAACGGACGTGGGTGCAGCCGCGCAGGGGCGTACCATTACGGCACGGCAATCGTTCTCAATGGAGTACGTCGTGAGCACCACCGTCCGCCCCCAACTGCCTTGGCCAACTCCGGAGCCTCGCTGGCCATTTTCTGACCTGCACGAGGACCTGAAGTTCCTCGAAGAGGTTGATCACCAGCTGCACGCGCCCGAACTCGCGGTGCTGAGCGAACGCGTGGTGCAGAGCGGCCTGTGGCGCGACTACGTGGCGGTCTGTGAGGACTACCGCGACTACCGCCTGGTGTTCGAGAACGACTTCATCGACGTGTGGGTGCTGTCGTGGCTGCCGGGGCAGGAGACCGGATTCCACGACCACGACATCTCCGAGGTGGGCCTGTGTGTTGCCGAGGGCGCCATCCGGGAGCACCACATGCATCTGCACGCAGACGACAGCTGCCACATCATGCAGGCGGGCGAGAGCCAGCAGGGCCCCTTTGGCTACATCCATCGGGTGGAGCACTTCGAGGGTGACCCGGCCGTGTCGGTGCATTCGTATTCACCACCGCTCGCCTGGGTGGGGCAGTACCGCGAGCAGGGCGGGCAGTTGCTGCGCCTGCGCCAGCCCGGACGCACCCGCCTGGCCCCGGCTTAGGCCTCGGGAAGGGCCGCCACGCGCTCCCGCTCTGCCGGGTGCATGGCGAACATCGGGGACACCAGCACAAGGCCTCCCTCGCCGGCCAGAGTCGCCGCTGTCGCGAGCGCGCCCATCACGGTGGGCGCGGTGGAGACTGCACCAACGGCTTTCGCCACGTTGTCGCCCATTGGCCCGAAGGTGACCACGCGCAGTTTCGCCTGCGCGATCGCGTCAAGGGCCCGTTCAAGGTCGCCCGGCGGGTGGGCGGCGGGGTCGCCGCCGATCACGAGCACAGGGTTCCGGTGCGCGAAGTCACGTACCGCAGCGAGCGTCTTGCGTGGGGTGGCGGCCAGGGTGTCGTCGATGACCCACGCGCCGCGGAATTGTCCGACGGGGTCCTGCCGATGGGGTGCCGTTGGCATTGTGGAGAGGGCCGCGGCAACCTGCGCGGCCGGGACGCCAAGCGCAACCGCCGCGGCAGCCCCGGCAAGCGCGGCCCGCGTGCCCGTCGCCGTTCCACCGAGTCGGTGGACGTCAACGGCAGTGTGGCCGTCACTGATCCGGATGTGTGCGTCGCCGAGAACATGGGCCCCAGGGGTGGGCGACGCGCCGTCTCCGAAGGTGCAGGTGACCACCACGCCCGCGGGGAGCGCAGCGAGGGTGTCCGGGTCGTCGGAGGGCAGCACAATTGCCGCGGGGCGCCCGGCCGGCGGCACGAGGCGCGCTTTCGCGGCGACGTACGCGTCGTTCGACGGATGCAGGTCTGGGTGATCTGGCCTGATGACCGTGACCACTGCCACGTCCGGGGCAAGCAGCGAGTCCATGTGGCACAGGTGGGTGGAGGTGAGTTCGGCGATGAGGACGGCACCCGGTGCGCCGGGTGTGGACGCCACCGACCAGTCGGGCCACGCGTTGCCTGACCGCGCGGTGGTGCTCATCACCACCTGGCGTCCCGCGGCGCGCAGGATGTGCGCCACCGCGTGGCAGGTCGAGCTCTTGCCAGCGGTGCCCGTCACGCCGATCCACGGCCCGTCGTGGCGTTCGATGATCAGCTCGGCAAGCGTGGTGATGCGCGCGCCGCGCGCACGGGCGGCCACGACTCCGGGGTCGTG
Organism: uncultured Actinomycetes bacterium; assembly: GCA_903866425.1. Lineage (GTDB taxonomy): Bacteria > Actinomycetota > Thermoleophilia > Miltoncostaeales > Miltoncostaeaceae > SYFI01. The sequence goes on along the minus strand of CAIPNN010000062.1, from coordinate 1,603 downwards.
TTCCGCAGTCCACTCGTCCGCCACGTAGACGTCTCCCGCGCCGCCGACGATCTCGGCACCGAGTTGCCTCACGATCAGCCCAACCGCAGCGCGGTTCTGCGGGTCACCCACACACACGTCCACGCGGTCGCCCGGGTGGATGAGCGCGTGTGCGGCCAATACCTAGGCCGCGGGGCGCCCGCGCATGACCGAGACCACTTCAGCGGTATCGGGCTGGGGCAGGTAGCGCGCCACGGATGACTGCGGGCGAATGCCCAACTGTGTCTCGATGACCTCTGTGGCGACGCCCTCACGGGCCATCTCCGCCGCGCAGGCGTACCGGAGGCCCATGGCGTGCACCCGCGTGCTCAAGCCAGCGCGCTCGGCAAGGCGGGGCAGGAGCTCGCGCACGTACGCCTGGCTCAGCGGCTTCCCGCGAAGCGTGGAGATGAACGGCCCGGTCTCCGGGAGCCCGAGCTCGGAGCGGCGCGCGAGCCATGGATGGATTTCGGCATGGGCCACGCCGTCCACGCCAACCGTGCGGTCGCCCACCTGGATGGTGCCGGCATCGAGATCGATCTCCGAAACCCCGAGTGCGAGCGCCTCGCCGGGCCTGACGCCGACACGCCACAGCAGTGCGATGAGCGCCCGGTTGCGAAGCCCGGTGCTGGTGCGATCAGAGGAGGCATCGAGCAGCACGCGCGCATCGGCGGCGGACACAGGCGGGGCCTGAACGGTGATGGTCATTTCTCTCCCATGGTGTCAAACGCGACAGTGCGTGGCTCGCGGCGCAAGGCGCGATGGGGAACAACCACGGCTTCGATGAAAGCAGCGCGTGGGAACGGCGGCAACCCGATCAAGTCCGAAATTCACCCGGTATCGCCAAAAACAGAGGCGGATGGCCCCGCAAGGGTGGCCATCCGCCCCAGACTGCTGTTTTTGGCGGGTGTTACTTGCCGCTGGCCTGCACAGCACCCTTGATCGAGGAGGCAAGGAACACGAGGCCGATGCCGTCGAACAGGAACTGGATACCGACCAGAAGGCCGATGGCCCAGGCGGCCGAGCTGGGGACGCTTGACGCGATCAGCACGCCGATGATGATCGCCAGCACACCACCGAAGCCGATGAGTGCAGCGCCCTCGCCACCGCGGTGAGTGATCGCCGTGCCCAGACGCACGACGCCCATCACGATGAACACCACGGCGATGACGGCCGTGAGCCCAATGGTGGCCTCAATCGGATTGAAGAGAATCCAAAACCCACCGATGAGCAGAAGAAGGGCAAGAATGCCGCCGGTGATCTTCCACCCCGCTGTGGCGCTGCTCTGGAATGCAGCCATGAGCCAGGCGAGTGCGGTGATGATGACCAGAATGCCGACCAGAATGGCGACGCTCACAGAGGCGACCGCAGGCACGGCAATGGCAATGATGCCCACGATGATGCCGAGAATTCCGGCCCACATGAGGGCGGTGCTTGATTGTTTTGCAGCGTTGAGAGAATCAGTGCCCATGCGGGCGGGCTCCTTGTGAGTGGTGCATAGCGGTCGTTATTTCCCGATACGCGATGGGAACCCTGCCGCGATGGATCAGTCGAGCCCGGTGCGGGTTTCCACTGCGACCCCGGC
>CAIPNN010000061.1 GCA_903866425.1 uncultured Actinomycetes bacterium | reverse complement strand
TCCGAGGTTGCCGACCGCTGGCTGGCGTCGTGTGGATCGCGCATGTACGGCGGCCCGTCGGTGACGATTCAACTGGCAACCGAGGCGGCCGGCCGCCGCAAGGTGGGCCGCGAGGTGTTCTCGCCGCGCCCGCGCGTTGACAGCGCACTTGTGGCGCTCCGCCGCATCGGTCCTGCCCCGTCACCTGACGTGCGCTCGCTCGTCCGTGCAGCGTTCGCCGTGCGTCGCAAGACGCTCGCCAATGCCCTGGGTCAGGCGGGCGCCGACCGCGCGGCGGTGCGCGAGGCGCTCACGGCGATGGGCCTGTCGGAAACCGCCCGCCCCGAGGACCTCGCACCCACGGCATACCCCGACCTGACCGCACGCATCGGATGGTCGGGATGATCGAGACGTTCGCGTATCCCAAGGTGAATCTGCGACTTCTCGTGGGTCCTGTGCGCGCGGATGGGTATCACCCGCTGCGTTCGCTCATGGTGCAACTCGACGGGCCCGCGGATCGTGTCACGGTGTCACGCGCCGACGAGCGCTCGGTGACGTGCGCGGGCATTGACGGCCCCGCCAATCTGGCGTGGAAGGCCCTCGATGCACTTGAGGCAGAGGTGGGGGAGGTGCTGCCCCCGCTTGCCGTGCACATCGACAAGGTGCTGCCATCGCAGGCCGGTGTGGGCGGTGGCTCAAGCGACGCCGCAGCCACACTGCGTGCGGCTGATCAGTTGCTTGGCCTGGGCCTCGGGCCGCAGCGGTTGGAGCGCGCAGCTGCCGCGGTGGGGTCGGACGTGCCGTTCTTCATCCGCGGCGGGGCGCAGTGGGCCACAGGGCGTGGTGAGGTGCTTGAGCCCGCGTCGGCACCGGCATTCGAGTGCGTCATCGTCGCCCCCGGGGTGGGCCTGTCCACTCCCGCCGTCTACGCGGCCTTCGACTCGCTGCCCGACCCCGAACCCGACGACAACGTGCCGCCGCCCACCGACGCAGCGGGACTGGCCGCCTGGTGCCGCAACGACCTCTGGGCGCCCGCGCAGTCGCTGGCACCGCAACTGATCGATGTGTTCGAGGCCCTGGGGAAGGCCGGGGCGGCCCCGGCACTGCTCTGCGGCAGTGGGTCGGCATTCTGCGGAATCACCCCGACGCGAGAGGCGGCCGATGCCCTCGCGGCGCACATGTCGGGCGCAATACCTGTCGCACAGGTGATGCGCGCCCGGTTCGCCGGGACCGGCTCGTCGGGCGCGCCCCCGAATCCTTGACGTCAGGCGGGCTTGGTGGCCCGTCCGACGAAGGAGATGGCTTCCTTCTTGCCGGTGACCGAGTGCAGCGCGTTGAACTGCAGGGGCCCCGAGGTGATGCCGGCGTACTTCCCGGTGCCACCGGTGAGGCGCCCGGCCCCCGTGAACGACAGCGTGACGGTGTTGACCGTGTACTTCGACACCGCCTTGCCCGTCACCGTGCCATTGGCGTTGGTGATGGTGAAGGTGGTGACGGCCACCCCGCGCTTCGGCATGAGGGTGTAGATGAGCGTGATGTCACCGGAGCCCACGGGGCTGCCGGACACAGTGCCGACGTCCTGCAGCACGAATGGCGACACGACCGTGTCGAGGTGTGTGGACCCCGCAATGTTGACGGCCACGGCCTTGCGGGCCGGTGCGGCCGACACGGCGCCAACCGAGGCCAGCGCCAGGGCACTGACGGCGACCGCAACGCCGATGCGGATGTGCATGCGCGAACTCACAGCGCACCTCGCCAGGCCGGCGCGGGCATGGGTGGTTCGATCGTGTTCGGCAGTGGCTGCAGCCGCGTGGCGATGGCGTCGTTGAGCTTCTTGTTGAGTCGCACGAACTGCTTCTGCTCCTCCCGCGTGCGCGTGTAGCCGCGGTAGGCCAGGTTGGTGGTCTCCAACGGATCGGTCGCCAAGTCGTACATCTCGTACTCCGGAGGCGCCACGTCGGGCGAGACCGAGTAGTACCTGGCGAACTTCCAGCGGGCCTCGCGGATACCCACGATGTGCTGGGGCGCCGGGATGTATGGGCCCTGGTTCTGGCCCGCCTGGAAGTCGTCGTACGTGAAGAGGACGTAGTCCTGGACGGCCTTCTTCTTGCCCAGCACAATGCCCGAGTAGTCCACGCCCGACGTGGCCACCTGCGGCCCGCCGACAAGACTGGCGAGTGTGGGCACCATGTCGACGTGCGACACCAGCGCACTGCTCTTGCGTGGCTTCGGGAAGAGGCTCGGGTTCGAGTACACGAGCGGAATGCGGAGCGACTCGTCGTACATGTTGAAGTTCTTCTGGCGCAGACCGCCGTGGGCCAGCCCCATCTCGCCGTGGTCGGCCGTGCGGATGATGAGCGACTGTTCGTACACCGACGGGCCACCGGCAACCAGGCTCACCGACTTGAGCGCCGCCAGCATGTCCAGCAGGTGGCCGTCACTCGACTTCATGAGGTTGCCGTAGAAGTTGAGGTAGCGCAGCCGCTGCGACCGCTTGGTGATGCGACCTGAGAGCTGGAAGAGCTTGAGGAACAGCTCCTGCGCGCGCGGCTTGGTGCTGAGGTCCTCGTCCCACGTTGCCGGAAGACCGATGTCGCCCTGCAGGTCCTGATTTGAGAAGCCCGCTGCCGCGTAGTTCTTCGGGTAACCCAGCACGTCGTGCGGGTTGACGATGGAGACGATCAGGCAGAACTTCTGCTGGTTGGCCGGCAGGCTCTGCCTGATGGTCGGCCAGGCCTTGATGAACTGCAGTACGCCCTCGGTGCCCTCGGTGTAATCGCCCACCGATGCCATGTAGCGGTCATCGTTGGCGGCAAGACCGGCGCCCATCTGGGGAATCGACTGGTCGGCCCCGGCGTCCTCCGGGTTCCAGCGGTACCAGCCGTACGGCAGCAGCATGTCCACGGGCTCGGTGGTGGGCTGCGGCGGGTACATGGCGTTGCGCGTGTTGGCATCCGCTGGCGCGCTTGCGGGCGGGTACTTGCTGCAGTGCCACTTGCCCTTGTACACGGTGTAGTAGCCGGCATCCGCCATGACCTGCGCGATGTTGGGGAGCGGGTTCGACTCGGTCTGACCAACCGACTGTGCCGCAGCGGCCGATGGGAACGGCAGGTCCACCTGCGGGTAGTTGGCGCCGTACATGTCGGTCTCGAGGGTGTACTTCACGCCGGTCTGTGCGGGGAAGCGACCCGAGAAGAAGGTGGAACGCGCCGGCGAGCACATGCACGCATTGGT
>CAIPNN010000060.1 GCA_903866425.1 uncultured Actinomycetes bacterium | reverse complement strand
GCGCGCGCCACGTTCTCAAGCCCCACGCGGTCGCCCTCGGCGCGCTGGTCGACGTCCCACGTGGGCCCCGGGTCTTCCCGCAGCGTCATGGGTGCGGTTTCGCCCAGCGCCAGTTCAACCGTCTGGCGCCACTCGTCCGGCAGTGCGTCGCCAATCTCCACGCCCATCAGCGCGGTCAGCTGCAGCGCCCAGATGCGCCCGAGGCTGGTGGGGTTGTAGCCGCCACCCGCGGTGTCGATGATGCGCCCGCCGGTGGTCACCTCAGCCAGTCGCACCATGCGGCGGTAGCTCTCTTCGAGCCCCTCGATGGTCACCTGCAGGTGGGTGTACGGGTCGGCGTGGTGCACGTCGGCACCCAGGTGCACCACCAGCACATCGGGGGCGAACTCCTGCACGGCGGGCTCCACCACGCGCTCGATGGCAGCGAGATACGCGATGTCGCCGGCGAAGGGTGGCAGCGGCACGTTGATGGTGGTGTCGGGTGTGGCCGCGGGCCCGCGCTCGGTCACGTCACCGGTGCCGGGGTAGAAGCCATAGGCGAACTCGTGCACCGAGATGGTGAGCACGCGCGGGTCCGCGTGGAAGATCCACTGCACGCCGTTGCCGTGGTGGGCGTCCAGGTCGACGTACGCCACGCGGTCGCAGCCCAGGTCAAGCAACTCCTGAATGGCCAGCGCGCAGTCGTTGTACACGCAGAATCCGGTTGCCTTGTTGGCAAAGGCGTGATGCAGGCCGAGCGGTGCGGGGCCGAAGGCACGCATGTCGGGCAGCGCCCACACCTCGCGCGCGGCCTCAACCGCAGCGCCACACACGTCGGCCGCGGCCTCGTGCATGCCCAGGCGCGGCACGGTGTCCTGGCCGGGGATGAATCCCCACTGGGTGGCCTCAAAGCCCACCGCCACGCGGGGGTCGGCTGAGTACTGGCGCACCGCGTTGATGTACGCGGGGGCGTGGATGCGCGACAGGCTCTCCACGTCGGCGGCGTCGAAGTCGATCACCGACACGCCCGGGGCATCAAGAAGGCCCAGTTGCCCCAGTAGGTCCCAGGCCAGCCCGCGGCGGAGGGGCCGCTCATCGTCGTCAGAGGGGTTGTAGGCCTGCAGGCGCGGCTGCCAGGGAATGACGACGTCGGCCATGTCAGTTCACCGTCAGGCGCACCACGGCGGTCTTCGACAGCGGCGTGATGCCCGACTTCACTTCGGTGGCCTGGCGAAAGCCCATGTCGGCGCTGCCTGCCGTGGTTGCCGTGAACTGAAACCGTGTCTGCAGGCCCAGCTTGCCGCGCGGCACGGTTTCGGCGGGGCCCTCCGTTGTGAGGGCCGTGGCGGCGTCCTCGTCGCGTGCCCAGCCCACAACCGGCAACTTCGCCCTGGCCTGCCGGGGCGACACGTTGAGCCACACAGTGAAGGTGTCGCCCACGTTCACGGTGAGCGACTGCGTCGCGCCGTTCGGGGGCACAACCACATCGGGCTTGGCAGCCGGGGCTGCAGCGGCCGTGCTCGCGGGGGGTGCCGTGCTGGCGGTCGTAGGTGCGCTGTCGCCGCCGCACCCGGCAATTGCCAGGCCTGCAGCGGCAAGCAGGGCGACACCGGTGGCAAGGCGAGTGTTCATGCGCGGCAGTCTGCCACTACGCTGTACCGGCATGAGCACCAATGCCCCCAGCCCCGAAGACCAGGCGCTGATCGAGGAGATCCGCACCGAGGCATCCGTGCTTCGTGCCGAG
>CAIPNN010000059.1 GCA_903866425.1 uncultured Actinomycetes bacterium | reverse complement strand
CTCCACACCGGTGACGACCCGCGCGCGAGTACCGCGGTGCGTGACGTGGCATCGGTGACCGGCGCGACGTACAGCGTGCCTGCTGGGGCGCGGCTGCCGTACCTCATGAGGCTGAAGGCGATGCGCGTGGAGTCGGGCGAGAAGGCCGTGCCCATGCCCACCGCATTGCCTGGCGCGCTGATGTAGTCGTTCACCGGAATAGTCGTCACACCATCCAGGGACGCGGGGATCTGCGCGATGCCCAAGCCGTTGCCGGTGACATCACCATTCCGCTTTGCCGACTGCGTGGTGCAGGCGATCATCGTCGAGTCGGGCGACCAGGTCAGCAGGTACTGGCATGTGCCCTTCAGGGTGGCTGTCGCCCCTGTGGCGATGTCGTACACCTTGCTCACGGGATTGTTTCCCGACGTGTAGGCAAGGCGCGCGCCGTTCGGCGAGATGGACACGTAGTTGCCCTTCGCGATGCGCGTGGCACCGCTGCCATCGTCGTTGGCCACCATCACGTACGAGGGGCTGGTGAACTTCGCCGGCATCGAGACGTAGGCCATGGTGGCGCTTGCCGCAGCAGGCCCCGCGATGGCCGCGACCCCCGCAGCGAGTACGAGCATTGTGCGTGACGTCATCGGAAACCTTCCGGAGCGGGCGGAACGTGCACCGACCCTACGCCCCGCACGACGCAATCCGACCCCTGGCGGGGCATTCGCAACCTGCCAATTCCGGCAACTCAGATCCGCGCCGAATCGCCGCTGAGGACCTAGGCGTCGCCCTCGGCGGCATCGAGGTCGAGTCCGTTGTGGTGCAGCATGTGCCCCATCTTGTCGCGCTTGGTCGCGAGGTACCGGGCGTTCTCATCGCCCGGCTCCACCTCGATGGGCACGCGCTCCACAACCTTGAGCCCGTAGCCCTCGAGCCCGATGATCTTCTTCGGGTTGTTGGTGAGCTGGCGGATGGTGGTGAGCCCCAGGTCAACCAGGATCTGGGCACCGATGCCGTAGTCGCGCAGGTCGGCCGGGAAGCCCAGCTGCAGGTTGGCCTCGACGGTGTCGAAGCCATCGTCCTGCAGTTCGTAGGCCTTCAGCTTGTTGATGAGGCCGATGCCGCGGCCCTCCTGGGCGATGTACAGCAGCACGCCCTGGCCCTCGTCGGAAATCATGCGAAGCGCCGCGTGCAGCTGGTCGCCGCAGTCGCAGCGCAGCGACCCGAACACGTCGCCGGTGAGGCACTCGGAGTGCACGCGCACCAGCACGTCGTCCTTGCCATCCACCTCGCCGCGCACCAGCGCCATGTGGTGCTTGCCGTCAATCAATGACGTGTACCCCACGGCCGTGAAGTCGCCGTACTGGGTGGGCAGTCGCACCGCAGCCCCGCGCTCGATGAGGCGCTCGGTGCGGCGGCGGTGCTCGATGAGGTCGGTGATGGTGATCATGCGGAGCCCGTGCTCCTGCGCGTAGCCCACCAGGTCGTCCACCCGGGCCATCTCGCCATCATCCTTCATGATCTCGCAGATCACGCCGGAGGGGATGAGGCCAGCCATGCGGGCCAGATCAACAGCCGCCTCGGTGTGGCCTGCGCGCTCCAGCACGCCGCCGGACTTGGCGCGCAGCGGGAACACGTGGCCGGGCTTCACCAGATCGCTGGTGGTGGAGTCGGGGTCGATGGCCACCATGATGGTGCGCGAGCGGTCGGGGGCGCTGATGCCCGTGGTGATGCCATCGCGGGCCTCAATCGACTCGGTGAAGGCGGTACCGAGCGGTGCCTCGTTCTTCCGCACCTGCTGCGACAGACCCAGCTGCTCGCAGCGGTCTTCGGTGAGCGCCAGACACACCAAGCCGCGCCCGTGCGTGATCATGAAGTTCACGGCGTCAGGCGTTGCGAACTGCCCGGCGATGACCAGGTCGCCCTCGTTCTCGCGGTCCTCGGAGTCGACCACAACGACCATGCGGCCGCTGCGGATGTCCTCGATGGCATCCTCGATGGTGGAGAAGGGCGTGGTCTCGGTGCTCAGGAGGTGTCTCCCCCGGGAATGTGCGGACGAACAAGTGCTTCCACGTACTTTGCCACCACATCGGCCTCGAGGTTGACCCTTCGGCCCACGGCATCGGCACCGAGGGTGGTCGCCTGCATGGTGTGCGGGATGAGCGCGATGGTGAACCCGTCGGGCTCACGGCTCGCAACGGTGAGGCTCACGCCGTCCACGGTGATGGAGCCCTTCTCCACCACGTAGCGCAGCACCTCGTCGGGGCAGGCCACCGACATGAGGATTCCGTCGCCCTCAGGGGTGATGCCGCGCACGGTGCCGGTGCCGTCAACGTGCCCCTGCACGATGTGGCCACCCAGACGGTCGCCCACGCGCATCGCGCGCTCCAGGTTCACCTGGTCGCCGGCCTCGCGGTCGCCCACCGAGGTGCGGCGGAGCGTCTCCTCCACGCAGTCAACAGCGAATGCGTCGTCGGTCATCTCCACCACGGTGAGGCAGGCGCCATTCACGGAGACCGAGTCGCCGATGGCAAGACCCTCGCGCACCACGTCGCAGCCGATGACCATGCGGGCGCCGGCAGCGCTCGGCACGCGCTCACGCACGGTGCCCATCTCCTCAACCAGACCGGTGAACATCAGGCGCTCCCTCCCGGTACCGGACGCATGCGGCCGATCACCAGCACGTCGTCCCCGAGGCGTTCCACACGGGGTGCCGGGATCCTCGCCGCCTCGGCGATCTCGTCGGCACCCACACCGCGCACCGCGGCAGGTGCGCCATCGCCACCGATGACGATGGGAGCCACAACCCAGGCGAGCACGTCCACCAGATCGGCTTCGAGCAGAGCGCCCGCCACCGTTGGGCCACCCTCAACGAGGATCGACTGAATCTCCCGTCGGCCGAGGGCATCAAGCGACTCCGCAAGGAACTCCGCGCCATGGCTGGCAGCGGCGATCTCCACGTCCACGCCCGCGGCGCGCAGTGCATCCACGCGGTCGGTTGCCGCAAGCGATCCGGCCAGCACCACCACGGGAATGTCACCTGCCGTGGCCACCAGCGCCGACTCGAGCGGCAGCCGTGCGTGCGGGTCGAACACCACGCGCGTGGCGTGGCGCCCCGGGG
>CAIPNN010000058.1 GCA_903866425.1 uncultured Actinomycetes bacterium | reverse complement strand
TCGTGAACGCGGACATGTGGGCGGCAAAGCCGAGCATGCTCGCGGCGGGGCTGGGTTTCGTGAAGATCATCGGGGTGCCCAGCGCCGACTCGGCTGACCCGGCCGTCGCGCAGGCCGCGGTCCAGGCGGTGGGTGGTGCGTTCAACGTCGGGCTCACGTGCGGGTCAACCCCAACCCCACCACAGCGTGCGCTCACGTCGGCGGTCAGCCCATTGCAGGCTGCCATGACCGGGGCACCCGTCGTCTTCGGTGCCGGCCTTCCGGTGGAGTTCTCGTGGCCGGTGCGGCCCAGTACGGTCGACCCCGCCGATTTCCGGGTCACGCTGAACGATGGATCTGTGGTCACCCCACTGACCGCCGCGGTCAATCCGAACTACGAGTACAACGAGCGCTCGACCGTGGTGCTCTTCGGAGCGTTCGGCAACAGCCTGCCCTCCAGCGATCCGAACGGACGCTTCGTCACAAAGGTCGAGGTGGTCGACGCCATCACCCCGATGCAGTTGATCGGCCCCCGCGGGCGACTCGTGAGTGCCGTGGGCATGTCGGCAACCAAGTCCACATCGCCCTACGACAATCAGCCGGCTGATCCCACCCAGTGGACCGGGCCTCGTCTGACGGGCGGGAAGATCTCGCGCATGTCCACCGCGGGGGAGGGTGCGCCGGTGTTCTTCCAGCCCCTGCTGCCCAATGACGGCGTGGCGCTCTACGGGTCACGCGCGAAGTTCCGGGTGCGGGTGCTCACGACCGGGGGCTTCTCCCCCGATGGTATTCGCAGCCTGTACCCCACCGACTACCGCAACTTCTTCCAGGTCATCGCGGTCACGCGCACCGGACGACGCGTCGGACTCGTGGAGCCCGGCAAGACCTACCGCATTGATGGGCACCCGCTCAGGGTGGTGGGCCTTGCGGACCTCGGCCCGAAGCAGGGCTCCTACGACGCCTGCTACGCGGAAGATCACGACAACCAGATCGACATCATCCTCGACGGTGACATCCGTGCCGCGAGCCGGGTGCGCTTTGTGCGCATCCCGGCAACGGGCAATCGCTACCACCCCTTCTACAACCCGGGTGGCCCCGGCCAGACGCCCGTGGCCGGGGTGCGATACACGGCCCCCGGCCCCCGGTACGTCCAGCCAGTTGTCAATGCGCTCTCAGACCCCATGACGGTGACCTTCAACCCGAAGGCGTAGTCAGGTCAGGCGACCTCGGGCGTGAGCTCGCTGGTGCAGTGCGGGCAACGCGTGGCTGCGATGGAGACGTCTTCCATGCAGTGGCCGCACGAGCGCTTCTCGGCCTTCTCGCCCATCACGCGGATGACGGCCTTCACGATGAAGAACAGCACCAGGGCAATCAGCAGGAACGAGATGAACGCGTTCAGGAAGTTGCCGTAGGTGAACACCGACCCGTTGACGGTGAAGGTGAGATTGGAAAAGTCGGACTGGCCGAAGATGGCCGCGATGAGCGGCGTGATGAATGACTCCACCAGCGACTTGATGAGTGCGGCGACCGCAGCACCCAGCACGAACGCGATGGCGACCTTGAGCAGGCTGTCGGAGAATGCGAACGACTTGAAATCGCCCCAGAACCTGGCGGCGCGGTTCGGACCCTTGTCGGCCATGTGGTGGACCTCCCTCTTCACTGCGTGAGTCGGCGCTGGAAACGGGGGGTAGGTGGCGCCACACTACCCAGCGCCCCGGCGGAAGGTTCTCGCTGCTAATCTGCCGCCTCCCGGGCAGTTAGCTCAGCGGGAGAGCGCCCGCCTCACACGCGGGAGGTCACTGGTTCAATCCCAGTACTGCCCATCTTCACCCCTCGTGCGACTCGGTGCGACTCACCGCCCCAGAGGCGCCAGTTGCGCCGGTTACACCAGCGGCGCCAGTAGCGCCCGTCTCGCCGAGGGGGAGTTGCCCGGTCTTGAAGTCTGTGGCGAGCAGTGAGCGATCCTTCACTTTGTTTGAGTCGACCGCGTTCTTCTTGATCTGCGCCGCGCCGACCGAGTTCTTCGGCAGCTTGATCGCGGCATAGCTCGCGCCGCCGAGGGCGACGAAGAGGGCGATCATCGAAATGGCGAGGGACGGGGTGAGGTGGCGGCGCATAGGTGCAGCTCCTTAGATGCCGGTGGCGATGACGGTGAGGTCACCCTTGTCATATGCCGGTGTTGCGGTCGAGTTGGTGCC
>CAIPNN010000057.1 GCA_903866425.1 uncultured Actinomycetes bacterium | reverse complement strand
TGGCCCATGAGCTCGGCCACGGAATGCACTTCACCCTCGCGGCCGAGCAGCAGACCGCGCTGTCATTCCACACCGGGCTCGCCCTGGCAGAGGTGCCATCCACCTTCGCCGAGATGATCGCCTTCGATCACCTGCTGGCCACCGAACAGGACGAGGCCACCCGCACCGCCCTGGTGTGCGAGCGCGTCGAGGGCTCCTTCGCCACGGTGTTCCGTCAGACCGTGCTCGCCCGTTATGAGCAGGGGGCCTACCGCCTGCGCGGGGAGGGCACCACGCTGACCGACGACCGCCTGTCGGAGATCTGGTGGGCCCAGAACGCGGCCTATTACGGCGATGCGGTGGAGATGCCCGAGGGCTACCGCTTGGGGTGGTCGTACATCCCGCACTTCATCTCGACCCGCTTCTACACCTACGCGTACGTGTTCGCGCACCTGGTGACGCTGGCGCTGTATGCCCAGTACCGCCAGCAGGGTGAGGAGTTCGTGCCGAAGTACCTCGATTTCCTCGCGGCCGGCGGCTCGGCCTCACCGGCAGACCTGCTGCGTCCGCTGGGCGTCGACCTGGACGACCCGGCCTGCTGGGAGCCCGGCTTTGCCGAGATGGAGCGCATGGTGACCCGCGCGGAGGAGATGACCGCCTAGAAGCGGGGCACTCACAGTGCCGTTTCGGTAGTTTCCATGCGTGATCTCCCCGTCACGCCCCCGCCGCGCACTCCTCCTCTCTGCCGCACTCGCAGCAGGCCTGTCCCTGCTCTGCGCCTCACCCGGCCTGAGCGAGGGCGCGCAGCCCCTCACCACACTCGATGCCACCATCGTCCCCGAATACATCGGTGCCGCATCGGGAGATGGAGCGCCGAAGGCGCTCCAGGTCGCCTCCGGCCGCCTCTCGGCAGTCACATTCGGGGTGGCATTCGACGGCCCCGCGCCCGCGGCGGGCCCCGTCACCGCCACCGTCACCCTTCCGGATGGCCTCACGTTCGTTCGAGCCCGCACCGTCCTCCCCGAGTCAATTACCCAGATGGCACAGTGGAGCTGCACGGGAACGGCGCCCACCGTCACCTGCACGCTGGGGACGATCGGAAATGCGTCCACGCCCTACGCGCTGTCACCCGATCAGTCGCCGCAGTTGATCCTGGTGCTGCAGGGCGCGGATCCATTGCCGCCCGTGGCGGCAGGAGACGTGCCCATCGACATCGGCGTGCTGCAGGCCGATCTCTCGGTGCCGCAAGCCGGCGGTGCCCCGCTGACGGCGTCGACAACGGTGCCCGTGCAGTCGACCGGCGAGCCACCCGCGCCACACATCGTGGTGAGCAAAGTGCTGCGCCCCAGCACCAAGCCCGGCGACCCGGCCACATGGGACGGATACGACCTCATCCCGCAGAACATCGGCAGCGCACCGGTGACCGCTGGCGACGGCGCACCCGCCCTGCAGATTGCCCACGTCCTGCCCGACCTCCCGTTCCGCGGCATAACGGTGACTGGCGCCGGATGGCGCTGTTCCACCAAGGGGAAGGGCACCTGCCGCACCATGCAGGGCATGGCCGTCGGCGACCTCGCCAAGGTCCTCAAGGTGCGCTGGCCCGCCCGCACCGACGCGAGCAAGATCGATGCCACGTGGATCCTGTCCGGCATCGCGCACTTTGACGGCGCCCTCTCCCGGGTGTCGGATACCTCGACCGACCCCAGGGCAGTTCCGCCCCCGGCGAACACCGTGCCGTTCACGAGCCCAGTGCAACTGCGCCTGGCCGATACGTTGGTTGATCTCGAGATTCACGCGAGCGCACCCAAGGGCATTCAGGTGGTGGCTGCCCGGGCCCCGACGAAGCTCAAGATGGCCATCACGAATGTGGGCGATACCCACGCACGCATCGTCGGCACCACGATCACCATTCCCAAGGGCGTACTGGCGTCGGTGCCCACGAAGGGCTGGGCCTGTGAGGGAGTCAGCCCCACCATCACCTGCCGCTCGGCCGGATCACTCAGACCGCGCGCAGAAGCGCATTTCGACCTGATGCTCTCGGCTCCCGCAGGCATGCCCGCCGGCCCCGGGAAGATCGTGTTCGCACCCATTGGTCGCAAGAACGGCGTTCGCGGGGTGGACCGGACCGTTGCCCTTGCCATCGTCGACCCCGGCGACCCCGTTGCCACGCCCCGGGTGTTCTTCCTCGCCAAGTCCACCTGGACCCGGTGGGTCGATGGCAGCACCCAACGCGTGCCCGCACTGGACGACTTCACATACCGCATCGCGCTGTTCAACAGCGGCGGCGATGCACTGAAGCCAGGCGTGCCGGTGAGCATCCGTCAGCAGATTGGTGCCGCAATGGGCCTGAAGGCGGTGCAACCCGGCGAGGGTGTCACGTGTGCCCCCGGGCCCGACGTGGCATGCACGTTCACGCCATCCGCCCCGGTGGCCCCAGATGCCACCTTCGGGAACGTGCTCGTGACAGTGCGCCCCACGAAGCCTGACCGCACGGCCGCTCTCGGAGTCATCAACGCAGCGGTCGCCGGATCAAACACCACGAAGACCCTCCCCATGAAGGTGGAGGTCGTCGACAACCCCAACTCCCTGCGCCCGTCGATGGCGGTGACGCAGGAGCCCACGTCGGGTGGCGTGGGCACGATGTCGATGATCCTGCGAAACGAGGGCACCGATCCGGTCAGCGGCCTCTCCGCAACCGGCCGTCTGCCCGCGAATGTGCGCGTCGCGCGCATCACCGCGCCTTCCGGCTGGCAATGCAGTGCACCGACCCGACGCACCGTGGCGTGTGGCTACCGGGGAACGGTGCGCGGCAAGGCGCGCACCCCGGGCGTGGTGGTGCACCTGGCCGCTGCCCCGGGTCAGGGCGCATCGCGCGCTGACATGGTGTGGCAGGCGCGCGGGCGCGCCAGCGACGGCAGCCTGCAGGCCGGAATGCGCAAGGCACCGATGCCGGTGCGCGCGCACATCACTGTGGGTGCCACCGCGACGCCCAGGGTCGTAAGCGCTGTTCGCGAGATGACCGCCTATCACCGTCGTGTGGCCCTCGACGGCACATCCAGCGTGGGCAACGGCATCTCCCTCACGTACCGCTGGAGCCAGCGCTGCCTCACGCCCGGCGATGTCGCGAAGCTCCGGGCATGCAAGGGTCGTGTGACGCCTACTGCGCGCATCGACAGCGCGACCCTCCCCTCCACCCACGCGGTCCTCCCTATTGTCGCCAGCCGCACCCAGTTCGTATTCGACCTCACCATCACTGATCGCAGCGCCACCCAGCGGAAGACGGTGACCGTGGTCGAGGCCGTGCCCCAGAAGCTGGCGCGCACGGCCCGGCGTGGCAGTGGGCTCAGCCCGGCGGACACCACCGCGCGGGCCGGTATCGTCGCCGCACAGCGCGCGGCCGCGACCGCACGTCGCCGTGCCGTGCGAGGTACCACTGCGTCGCGTCGCGCTGCTGCCGCGAGCAATGCACGCCGTGCCCGTGCGGCCCGCTCCAACACCCCCCGCGTCACCATCGGCGGCGGCGGTTTCGTGTCGGCCAAGCCGGGCACCGTGGTGCGCCTCACCGCCCAGACCCGTGGCGCCTGGGGCGGTGCGGTCACATACAGCTGGAGTCAGGTGAGCGGCCCTGCTGCCACGATCAGCAGCCCCACCGCGCGCCAGACCGACATCCGCACCCCCAACTCGAAGTCCCCCGTCGTCGTGCGCGTGCGCGCACGCGACGCCGAGGGGCACGTGGCCACCGGGCAGGTGATGGTCGGCGCAGGCGGCGGCGGTTCACCGCAGGCCGTCGCCGTGCTGTCGCAGGCAGCCAAGGCCGCCGCGAGTGGCAGTCCCCTGTCGGTGAAGCTTGCCCCAGGTGCCGCCGCGACGCTGCGCGGTCTCCGCTCCATGGCGTCAGGGAATGCCACGTCCGAGCCAAGCGGCCCCCAGTACACGTTCTCCAAATCAGACCTAGCGGTTGGTCAGGTGTCGGTGAAGGGCGCGAGCGGCACCCTCAGCACCACCGGCATCACACTCACCACCGGCGCGATCACCCTGCCGGCGTCGTGGCATATCGGCCCGCTCAGCGTGGGCAAGGGCAAGGCCATCACCTACGCCTTCGCCGCCGGCGGTGCGCCGTCAAGCCTGGTGGGCCAGATCGTTGACGCCACGCACTTCCCGCTGCTCACGCTCCCCACCGGCTGGGCTGGTACCACCACGATCACGTTCGCGAAGAATGCCTGGAGCATCGAGGCCACGGCCACCGGTGACAAGGAGGGCAAGGTCGTGGTGGAGGGCACGGTGAAGGAGGACGGCACCTACACCGCGTCGGTCACCGGGACCCGCGTGCTGAACGTCGGCGGATCGCCCATGAATCTGGCCGGCACCATCACCAAGGCCGCGCCCGACCAGGACGCCACGACCACCGTCACGGGATCCATCATCAATCCCGTGCAACTGGCCGATGGCGTGAGCCTCGAAGGCGTCACCGCCAAGTGGACGCCCGACGTGAAGAAGGGCCCGACGCTCACGGGTTCCGCGACGGTGAAGATCGACAGCGGCGCGAGCGACCCCCTGCAGATCGCCGCCAACCTCAAGTACACGGGCTCTGAGGACTGGGCGCTTGATCTGGCCGGCAAGGGTGGTCCCACGTGGTCCCCACTGCCCGGCCTCGCGCTCTCGGCCGCCAACCTCACCGGCTCGATCGGCGAGGAGAAGGGCGTGTCCAAGTGGGACATCACCGGCAAGCTCGCCACCTGGCAGGTATCGAGCATTCTCACGCTCTCGAATGTGCAGCTGGACCTCACCAACGATTGCGGTGACGGCACGCAGCCCGCCTGCCCCAAGGGCACGATGTTCCTCAAGCTGAGCACCGACGCCACGCTTGCGCCGCCGGTCATCTCCCCCATCAATGCCAAGGCCACCGCCATTCTCGGGCTCGGCGACGGCGGGGGCTTCTCCCTGTACGCCACCCTTCCGAACCTCAACCTCGGCGCGGGAGTGGAGCTCGGCAGCCCGTCGCTCAACGTCACCTACGACATGCCTGAGGGGCTTCTGCCGTCCAGCGTCGGCATGCCCTCGTTCGATCTGCCCGACAACATCAACGGCGGCTTCGTAATCAATGCCATGGGGTCGTTGTCGGTGCCGGGCCTCGGCAACTTCGGTTCGATCGTCTCGATGATCACGCCCAAGGGCTGGACCCTCGGGGGCTTCGACGCCGACGGCGTGTCGCTTGGGTCGGACAACGGCGGGCAGTCGGGCGCATGGTTCGGGTGGTCGTCATTCGACACCAGCATGAGCATCAACCTCCCCGGCGTGGGCGTGCGATCGATCCCGATTCCCAAGGGCTCGTTCTCGGTCACCGGCGACTACTCCGCACCTGAGTGGTTCACCAAGATGGCTGGTATCGAATCGGCGCACGCGGTTGGCACCATCACCCTCCAGGCCGACACCGGCTTCTTCAACGCCAAGGTGGCGCTCGACGGCACGTACACCCTGCCCGGTGGTGGGTCGAGCGTGCAGGCATCGTCGCTGTTCTTCGAAATCCAGAACAATTCGACCGGCCTGACGGTGTCCGTGGGCGCCACCACCACTCTCGGCGTGCAGGGCATGGATGCCAACGGCAAACAGGTACAGGCGCCCACGCTCGAGATGCGCCTTGCGTACGACGCCATGGTGCAAACGGCGTCGGCATCGCTCACCTTTACTGATGACGCAGGGTGGCAGGACGCCTTCGGGGTGGACGGCCTCGTCGTCAACAAGGCATCCATCACGCTCCAGGTGAACCTCGTCACCCTCACCCCCGGCATCAAACTGATGGCGGTGGGCCAACTGCCCTCCAGCGTCGCCGGACCTCTTGGAGTGCCGGGGCAGGGCATCCCCATCACCGTGGGCGCCGAACTGTCAGCCGAGCACCCGTGTATCGACTTCCAAGTGGGCAAGCACGGTGGACCCGCCGTGCTGCAGTTGGGTGGCGGCGTCGCCACTGCGAGCTTCTTCCAGTTCATCCTTGCGCCCTCCGGCTGCCAACTTTCGCCCGACAGCAAGCCCATTGCGCCCGGGTTCTCGATCCAGTTCTCCGGAACAATCCTCGACACCCCAGTGGACGTCGGGGCCACCCTCGTGATCGAGCCCACGCTGAAGTTTGACGGCCAACTGGACATCGGGGCATTCACCGTGGGTGGTGTTGCGTTCGACGAGACGCAGCTGAAGGTGCATCTCGACGAGGCCGCCGGCGTCAACGAGGTGTCGTTCTCGGGTGGCTTCACCATCTTCGGAAGCGGCGTCAAGGTGCTGGGAGCCCTGAAGCAGGCCGGGGAGACCACGTCGGCCTCGCTCGAGGTGCAGCAGGTGGGCGCCATCTCCGTTGATGGCTTCACGCTGGAGGACATGCGCTTCAGCGCCGCCGTCGAGGTGGGTCCGGGCGTCAACAAGGTGAGCATCTCCGCCGCCGGCAAGGTGAACATTCTCGGCCAGATGCTCAATGTCCGCGAATTCAAGGTGGCGATCGACAACGGCGTCGTTGAAGACGTCTCGTTTGATATCCAGGCGAAGATCGATATCGCGGACGTCGCCACGGCCGACGGCGAGTTCCAGATGAGCTACAGCGAGTCGACCGGCGACTTCCAACTGCACGCGAAGGTCGCCCTCACCACCGCTGCCGGCTTCAATATCGGGACGGCCGACAAACCGGCAACCCTCGACATCGAGCCGGCATGCGCCGCGTTCGAGGGAACCGTCCAGATCGGGACCGTGTTTCAGGCGACCCTGCAGGGCACCTTCGTCTACAAGGATGGCTGCACGCAAACGGTGCGCACGGTGACCGGCCAGCAGGTGGCCCCCACCGCGGGCGACTTCAGCCTGTCGGCCGACAACGTGTCGCTGAACCTCGGCGAGTTCGAGACCACCGGCTCGGTGGCGATCGGCAACGTGGGCGGTACCGCGTACGCCACCGTCTCGGCCGCACTCTCGCTGGGCACCCAGGCGGCCGGTGGCACAGTCAACGTGTCAGGGTCATTCCAGAGCAACGGCGACTTCGCATTTGACGGCTCAGGCGACCTGCAGCTGGCGGGCCTGCAGTTGAACGTGGCGGTCCACGTATCGAACGCCGGTGGCAACGTGGAGGTGTCAGGACGTGCACAGCTGAACATCGGCGACACCGTCGTCGCGGTTGACGGCCGCTTCACCGAGATCAACGGCGTGCCCTCCACCACTCTTCGCGGTTCGGTCGACCGTCTGGTGCTGGCGGGATTCAACGTCGGGCACGCCGACGTAACCCTCACCCAGACGCCCACCGACATGAGCGTCGAAGCCAACGTCACGATGAGCGTGGGCGACCCGTCAAGCGGCCAGATCCAGGCGAACGGCACGATTTCGTTCGTCGAAGGTGCGAGCACCGGCGGCGTGCCCCTCTTCTACGCATCGCTGCACGGCACCATGGGATTCCCATCCATCGGCGCCACCATGGATGGAACGGTCACATTCACCAACTGCACCGAGACCTGCAGTCAGCCAGGCCCCGTGCAGTTCTCGCTGAGCGGCAACATCGGCGCCGCTGGATTCAACTTCGTCACGAACATCAACATGTCGTCAGACGGCACGTTCTCCGCATCCGCCGTGTTCAACACCGAGAAGTGCTCGGGAACAGTGAACCTGCTCATCGTGCAGGCCCAGGGCTGCTTCGCCATCAACCTCACACTATTCGTCGGAAGCCAGGCGCCCTACGCCAGCATTGACGGGAACGTCAGCGTCAGCGTGAACGTCCAGACGTGGGACGCCGACCCCTGGTACGCCCCATGGGAATGGTCATGGGGGCCTTGGTATTCATTTGGCGTCAACCTGAGTGCGAGCTTCCAACTGTCGCCGTTCAGGGCGTGCGTTGGGGTCATGGGCAAGGACCTCTGTATCTAGCGAAAACGACGACGGGCGCCAAGAAGGCGCCCGTCGCACAGTGCTCTGCGGGGGGGCTGCTAGCCCTTTGAGGACTTCTTGGAGGCCTTGATCGGGTTGAGGGCCTTCTGCACCTGCTCCGGCAGCTCCGTCGAGTGGTAGACGGGGCGGCCGCACTCGCCACCTGAGCGGGTGGGGCGTGCGTGGCAGGTCTGCGGGGCCTCGCTCCAGATGGCGAGGGTGCGGTGACCGCGCTCGCACAGGTACAGCGTGGCCAGGCCCTCGCGGGCGCGGGGGCCGGACGGGCCTGCGGCCTCAGTCTCGTACTCCTCAGCCGGAGTGCCCTCTTCGACGATCTCCTCCACCGCGGCCTCGGCCTCGGCGGCCTCCTCCACGACGGTCTCCTCGGCAACAGCCTCCTCCACGGGGGCTGCCTCGGCCTCGGTCTCGGTGGCCTCTGTCTCGGTGGTCTCACTCACTGGAAAATCGTCTCCTCGGATCTGACGGCCGGGGACTATAGCGCCCTCGGCACCCATTACGCTGCCCCACCGTGAATCCAGACGACCCACGCTGCATCTGGGAGGACGTACCCGCGGGCGATCTCTCGCTGCGGGTTCTGCGCCCCCCGTCGGCCGAAGACCTCATCGATGAGGACGAGTTCGCCGACGATGAGCGCCTACCGTACTGGGCCGAGGTGTGGCCGAGCGGTCGGGTGCTGTGCGGGCTGCTGGCGCAGATGGACCTCTCGGGGCGCACGGTCATCGAATTGGGCGCGGGAATCGGTACCGGGGCGATGGTGGCGGCCATGCGTGGCGCCACGGCGCTGAGCACCGATTGGTACCCGCAGGCTGTGGAGTTCAGCCGCTGGAATGCCGAGAACCTGGGCCTCGACATGCAGGCGGAGGTGGTCGATTGGCGCGAGCCGCCCGCATTGATCACCGATCGCGCGCCGTGGGACCTCGTCATCGGTGCCGACATCCTCTACGAGGCACGCAACGGGACGGCGCTCGGCGTCCTCATTCCCCGCCTGTGCGGCCCGCACACCGAGGTGATCATCGCTGACCCCAGGCGCCCAGATGCGAAGCCGTTCGTGCAGGCCATGCATGACGCGGGGTGGGCATATGTGCGTGATGACCTACCCGTCCCCGGTCGTATTGACGAGCAGGGGCCGATCGTGCACGTGCACCGATTCCGACCGCCCGCCAAAAACATCAACGGCCCGGTGATCGTCTAGGATCCCGGACCGCGTTCCTCGGTAGCTCAATGGTAGAGCATCCGGCTGTTAACCGGAGGGTTGTAGGTTCGAGTCCTACCCGAGGAGTTCTGAACGGGAGTTCCTGCAAAGCGCCGCTTTTTGAGCGCGGCGCCCACTGGCCGAGGAGTGCGAGCGCCCCATGACCGACGAGGTATTCGTCACCGTCACGCCGAGCCCCGATCACGCACGCGTGGTGCTGAATGGCGAGGTCATCGCCGAGTCGAGTCGCACCGTGCTGGTGCGCCAGAGCGACCACGACTTCGACAGCCGCTACTTCCCGCCCGATGACGTGCGGCTCGACCGGTTCGAGCGCAGCGAAACGGTCACCTTCTGCAAGCACCGGGGAGAGGCCACGTATCGCTCCGTCAGGTTTGGCGCACTGGTGGTGCCCGACGTGGCGTGGGTGTACGAAGCGCCCGTGCCCGCCATCGCCGAGATCGCCGACTACGTGGCCTTCTTCGACTTCAAGGTGGAGATGACCACCGGCACTCCCACCGAGGCCGGTTAGGCGCCCCTACCCGTCGATGGTCCCCTCGATGGGGATCATGCGCATGCCACGGCGCAGCCTGAAGCGGATGAACAGTGCGCAGACCAGGGCGACCGCGCCGGCGATGAGCAGCCACTGCGCGACGCCGAGATCCTGGAACAGCGCACCCATGATGACGGCGCCGATGGCCGTGGCCCCGGTTGCAAGCGTGAAGAACATGCCCACCATGCGCCCGCGGATGTCCTCGGGCACATCCAGCTGCACCGTGGCCGACCCTGACACGTAGATGACCTCCCACCCGAAGCCCACGATGCCCAGCAGCAGAAGGTCGGTGGCAAGCCACGGAGAGATGGCCAGCAGCATCACGCCCACCGCGCAGATGACCACCCCGACCAGCAGGGTGCGCGACCCGCTTTCCCCGTCGTGCGCCCACCGGCGCACCCGGCCGTTGGCCACGAGTGCACCGACGCCCATCACCGCAAGCAGGAACCCCAGCAGCATGGCGCTGTCGCGGTGATCGGCAGCGATCTTCGGCATCAGCATCTGGATGGGCGCGATGAAGTTGGCAAAG
>CAIPNN010000056.1 GCA_903866425.1 uncultured Actinomycetes bacterium | reverse complement strand
CGCGTTTCCTGAATGACCCGAAGCCCCGGCCATGCGCCGGGGCTTCGGCGTTTTCGGCAAGGTTCGCGTGACTCGCCGTG
Source organism: uncultured Actinomycetes bacterium (assembly GCA_903866425.1). Taxonomy (GTDB): domain Bacteria; phylum Actinomycetota; class Thermoleophilia; order Miltoncostaeales; family Miltoncostaeaceae; genus SYFI01. The sequence continues at coordinate 10,093 of CAIPNN010000056.1, read as the reverse complement.
CGCTGCAGGAGGGCGCCGGCTGGTACACCGTGTGCATGCCCATGCACACGCCACTGCCGGATCTCATTTCGCTGCAGGGCCAGGTGGCCGTTGTCACCGGCGCGGGCCGCGGTATCGGGCGGGGCATCGCAGTGCGTCTGGCCGAGGCCGGCGCCGCTGTGGTGGTGGTTGACCGGGACGAGGTCGAGGCCGCATCGGTGGCCGATGAGATCCGCGGTACGGGTGCTGCCGCTCATGCGGTGCAGGCCGACGTGAGCGACGAGGCCGCGGTGCGGTCGCTGGTGCGGGCCACCTGCGACGACCTGGGTGGCATTGACGTGCTGGTGAACAACGCGGGCATCTTCCCGTCGTGCCCCGTGCTGCAGATGGAGACGGCCGATTTCGACCGCGTGCTCGCCGTCAATCTGCGCGGCGTGTTCCTGTGCACCCGGGAGACGGCCCTGGCAATGGTGGATCGGGGTAGGGGAGGCGCCATCGTCAACGTCACGTCCATTGATGCCCTGCATCCATCAATGGTGGGGCTCGCCCACTACGACGCCTCCAAACACGGTGTGTGGGGCTTCACGAAGAACGTGGCCCTGGAGTTGGCTCCGCACGGCATCCGCGTGAACGCGCTGGCCCCGGGAGGAGTGCTCACACCGGGGGTTGCCGAGATGGGCGCGGGTTCGGATGAGGCGGTGGCGGCCTTCGCAGCCGGAATCCCCGAGGGCCGCATGGGAGACCCCGACGACATCGCCCGCGCTGCGCTGTTCCTGGCCAGCGACATGTCGAGCTACATGACCGGCACCCAGGTGGTGGTGGACGGCGGAGCCCTGCTGGCCTGACCGCCCGACCCGGTGGGTGTCTGGCGCCGGGGTGCGGCATCATCCATGGATGGCCACGCCTTCCGCACCTCCGTATCCCATTGCCACCGACTTCGTGACGGTGGAGATACGGGCTGACCGTGATCATCCCGGTGGGCGGCTATTGCTGATGGATGGGGTGGAGGCGTCGCACGTGGACCTGGACGATCCCACGCGCATCGTGTTCGAGTACCTGCGGCATCTGGTGGGCGTGGTGGATGCCATGTTCCCCGATCGCGATCGACTCGATGCCCTGCAGATCGGCGGCGGGCCATGCACGCTGGCGCGGTATCTGGTGGCAACGCGCAAGCGGGCGCGGGTGACCGTGGTGGAGCGCGATGGCGGAATCGTGCAGGTGTCGCGCGACCATCTTGCGCTTGATGACGTGCCGCGCCTCGACGTGCGCGTGGGGGATGGCCGCGCGGCGGTGCTGGCCACCGACAACGCGTCGCTCGACCTTCTGGTGGTGGACGCCTTCGTGGGCCTGGTGGCACCGCATGCGCTCTCAACCCGGGAGTTCGTCGCCGACGTGCGCCGGGTGCTGCGCCCGGGCGGGCTCTACGCCATGAACCTCATTGACGTGGAGCCACTTGAGCTGGCGCGCGCGATGGCTGCCGGCATGCTTGAGCACTTCCCAGACGTCGCTCTCGTCGCCGACCCTGCCGTGCTGGAGCACCGCACATCGGGCAACGTGCTGCTTGTGGCCAGCGACCGTCCGCTCCCGCCCGACGCCCTGGGGCGGTCACTCGCCCGCGACGCGTCGCCATGGGAAGCCCGCACCGGCCGCGCACTCACCCGAATGGTGCAGGGGCACGACTCACTCAGCGACGACGTTGCTCCGACGCACCAACTGGCTCGCCTCGCACCGCTTTGGGGGCGCGTGAAGCAGCCCCCGGGCTGACCTGGGTCAGCTGGGGCGGCCGGCCGAGAACAGCTCGGAGAGGCCGACTGGGCGGAGGCCCTTGGCCTTGAGCCCGCTGAGAATTGCCGGGAATGCCGCGGCGCTGTTCGGCTTGGTGTGCATGAGGATGATGGACCCCTTGCGGGCACCGCCCACCGCGCGCTGCGTGATGACCGATGCGGAGGGCGGCCCCTTCCAGTCGTTGGTGTCGACATCCCACAGCACGATGTACCGGTAGCCAAGGTTGGCAGCAGCAGCGCGCAGGCCTGACCCGTAGGCCCCGAATGGCGGTCGGTAGAACGGCGCGGTGCTGTACCCGGCAAGGCGATCCCACGGTGCGTTGCGCACGAGGTCCGACCGCCCGAATGCCTCGGTGGTGCCAACGCCCGTGGTGTGTGAGTAGCCGTGGCTGCACACCTCCAGCACGCCGTCCTCAACAGCCGTGGCGACAGCGTCGCGGAAGTCCTGGCCCCACATGCGCTGGTTGATGGCGTTGAAGCAGAACGTGATGGTGACCCCGGCCGACCGGGCGTCCTGAATCATCCGTATGGCCTCCGACGGGCCGTAGCCATCGTCAATCGTCACTGCCACCAGCGGCTTGTTGGTTGCGACGCGCGTGACCACGGCGGCACCCCGCCCCGGGGGTTGCACCGACCACAGCACAGCCTTGCTTGTGCCGGTGTTGCCGGCGGCGTCGCGTGCTTCGGCGGTAACGGACACCAGCCCCATGATGCGGTTGGCGCGCAGCACCGCGGGCAGCTGCAGGGTGTCGGTGACGGGCTTCCATGCGCCGCTTGCCAGCACCTCGCCGTCGGGTCCCGGGCGTCGGACGATGGCGCGCACCTGCGCGGTTGGGTCGGTCTTCAGGGGGATGCCCTTGGGCGCCACGTAGGGCACGGTGGGCGCCTTGGGGCGCAGCACCACATTGGGCACAGTGGCGTCGATGGTGACGAGTGCCGGGGTGACGGGCACCACGGTGCCATCGCCCAGGGTGGCGTCGAGGCTGTAGTCGCCGTCGGGCAGAAGCTGCGCCGTTCCCCCGGTACCACGGCCCCCATTCCATATGAGTGTGGTGGTGGTGAGGGTGGGCGAGGTGGTGACGGGCGCCAGCGTGGCCACCACCACGCCATCACTCACGCGGGTGACGCGCACGGTGCTGGGGGTGAGCGCCGACGACTGCACCGTAATCGTGATGGGGCTGGTCACCGGGTTCACCGGTGTGGCCGCCGCAGCAGCCGTGCCCAGGGCAAGGGTGGCGCACGCCGCGGCGATGGCAACGGAGGTCTTCATCGGGATGGTCACGCTAGGCGTGATTGGCCCTCAGGCTGGCTGTACCTGCTCCGGTGGCACATCCGCAACAGCCCTCTCACCGGGGGGCGCGGGTGCACCGTCGGCCACCGTCTGCCGGGGCCAGCACAGGGCCAGCAGCACAATCAGCAGGATGTCGCGCGTGATGAGCAGGAGCATCTCGGGCGTCTGCAGCGCCACGATGTACCAGTAGAGCACCGGGAAGTACGCCTGGGTCATCAGGAGCGCCGCCACGGCAACGGCGATGGCCGCTTTGCCGTACTTGCCCGTGATGAGCACAGCCCCCGGAAGAATCCACACGAGAAACTGCGGCGACAGCACCTTCCCGGCCACCAGCAGCGCCAGGCACGTGGCGGCGATGCCCGACACCAGAATGGCTGCATCGGTGGCAGCCGTATTGCGCTGCACCATGCGCCACACCTGCCATGCGATGAGCGCGATGAGCGCCACCAGCACGATGGTGCTGATGGTGGCCACGTACTGCGGGTTCTCCCCGGCGAGCCCCTGCGATCCGAACGAACTCTCCACCGCGAGCGCTGCCCCCGCCATGATGCGCAGGCTCATGAGGTAGGCCGACCCGGTGGCCTCCAGCTGCAGGGGCCGGTCGAGGTGGTACGAGATGGTGCTCCACATGCCGTGGGGGGCGGTGATGACGAGCGGCACCACCACCACGGCCACGATGCCGGCGCACCATGCGGCGCCCCGGGCCACCGACGGCCACCCGTGGCGCCGCCAGTGCACGATGAGCAGCACGGGGATGAACGCCAGCGGCACCAGCTTCACCAGAATGGCCACCGCCAGCAACACCCAGGCGAGGGTCCAGCGATCAGTCACCGCCGCCCAGAGAATCCACGCGATAAGCGCGGCCAGCACCAGGTCGAATCGGGTGGTGAGCAGATGGCCCAGAAGCAGGGGAGACAGGGCCACCACGCCGCCGGCAATGGCCTGACGCCAGGGCGAGAATCCCAGGGCGCGGGCGGTGAGCGTGACGGCCACCACGGTGGCCACCAGTGCGATGAGCATGAGGGTGGCGAAGGTGGCGTCGTATGGCCCCGGCAATACTCCGCTGAGCCAGAAGAGCGCTGCGGCCCCGGGCGGGTACTCGAGCGAGAAGTCGCGGTACGGAAGGGCGCCGTTTGCCATCTGCTCGTAGGCCCGCTGGTACACGGGCACGTCGGAGATCTGCGATGCCAGCCCAGCAATCCACTGCAGCGGCCCGAGCCACGCCACCACCGCCAGCGCCGACAGCCAGGCCGGCAGCCAGCGCTCCACCGATGGGCTCATGGTCATGCGGTCACCATCGCGGGGGGCTCCTGCGTGGTTGGCGCATCAGGCGGCAGCGGGTCGCGCTCGCGGCGCGGCCACTCAGGCACCACCACAAACAGCACCAGCGGGAGGAACCACGGGATGTACAAGTAGAACCAATGGGTGAGCGTGAGCTCGAAGCCGATGAGCACGGCGGCGCTCAGGGCGGCCCACTGCACCAGGTCGATGCGACGCGGCCAACGCAGCACGGCGACGGCACCAAGCACCACAGCCGCCATCACCGCGAGGTGCAGCCAGGAGAGCCCGGGGTGCTGGCCCCAGATGGAGAACGGCGATTCACGCCCTGATTGGTACCCGATCGTGCGGCTCCAGAACGCCGTGACGCCCTCCAGCCCGTTCAGCAGCAGCACCCAGCCCGTGAGCAGCCCTGCAAGCGCGAGCCCCAGCAGGTAGCGCAGCAGCCGCGCACGACCGCCTCGCCGGTTTGCCTTGGGAAATGGGTGACGGGCCCACAGGGGCACCAGAATCAGGGGCACGATCTTGGCTGCGATGCCGAGGCCCAGCATCAGCCCACGTCTGAGCGGCTTGGCGGCAAACACCAGACCCCACGCCACGGCGGCGGCCACAAGGGCGTCGTTTGAGTTGCTCGACAGCGTGAAGGCGGTGAAGGGGAAGGCGGCCCATCCGATGGCGAGGGTGAGGCCCAGCCTGCGTCCGGCCAGGCGCCAGCCGGCCACAAGCAGCCCCAGGATGGCGAGGCCGTCGAACAGGGTGGCTGCGCCATGGGCGGCGGGAAGGTCGTCCCACTTTCCGGTGTAGGGCGACACCGCCTCAAAGGGCACGTAGGCGATGTAGTTGAGCGGGCCGTAGGTGTCGCACTGGCCGCAGTCCTTGGGCATGTGGCCGTAGGGGGTGGTGCCGTGCTGGATGAGATCGGCACCGATCACCCCGGCGTAGCCCACGTCAATCACGTTGCTGTTGAAGGCGTTGAGCCCCCAGCGGAATGCGATGAGCACCACCAGCACGGTGACCAGCGCCCAGGTGGGCAGCCAGCCGGGCAGCCCGGGGGAGCGCGGTGTGCGTGCTGCAACGGCGTCGGCGGGCTCGGCGCCCGCACCAATGCCGCGCGCTGCCCGGGCGCGCTGGGTGGTAATCCACACCATGCGTGCCAGCAGGTAGATGAGCGGCGGATACTGCCAGGGCACCGACGTGAAGATGTCGCCGGTGTTGAAGTACCACCACGAGACGCTGAACGACAGCAGCACCAGCAGGTCGAGGGTGCGCCACGACACCATGCGCCGTGGGCGGGTGATGGGCAGGAGCACGAGTAGGAAGACGAGGCTCAGCGGCACCCACACCCGCAGGTTGTTCACGCCCCGACCGAACGCACCCTCATAACCGCGGGCCATCATCCAGGCCACCTGCGGACCCACCCGCACTTCGTGGATGTCGCCGGTCTCATCGTCGACGTATACCTCGGCCTCGACGACCTCCGACTTCTTCGGGCCACCCACGAACGAGATCTTCCAGCGGTGATCCTTCTTCTCGAGCTCGGCCGCATCGCGGTGCACGGGGTGATCAGCCAGCCAGTCCTTCAGGCGCTGATCGGCCTTGGCGATGGTGGTGGCCTCAGCGGCACTGAGGGTGGGGGTGTACGCCTCGGTCTTGCCCGCAACGGTGGCGCTGGCCTTGGCCTGGAGGGCTGCGGCCCCCTGCGCCACACCCTGCAGTTCGCCGCTCACGGCGGCAAGGGCCTCGGTGGGGGTGGTGATGCGCAGGCCGGCGGCCTGCGCTGATGGCGCCACCACCAGCGCAAGGGTCGCGGCCAGCGCAACTGCCAGCGCGCGCAGCCTCACGGCAGGCTCCGGGGCGTTACCGGAATGACCAGCGACGGCTCAGCAGGTAGCTGAGGGGCGTCACCAGTGCGATGGCAATGGCCTGCGAGAGCGTCTCGCCCAGACCGGCGTCCACAAGCAGCTGCAGGATGATGAGGTTGGTGCCGAGCGCCACCAGTGACACCAGCAGATACCTGAGGCCCTGCCCCATCATGGCCTCGTCGTGCGCGCGGAACGTCCAGTACCGGTTCAGCAGGAAGTTGTTCACCCACGCGACGATGAACGCGACAATTGCGGCGGGGATGTAATGCAGCCCCACCAGCAGCGCGACGCTGAAGATGGCCAGATTGACCACGTAGCCGGACGCACCAACCACGAGAAAGCGGACGAGCTGCATCCAGTCATCGCGCGGCACGCGTCGCGGGTCGGGAATGCGAAGCATTGAGCGCGGGGAGCGTGCACCCGCAGTGGAGTCCTTCACCGACACGACCGCGGAGGCTAGCAAGGCAACCGATCCCCCCTGGGCAAGACGGTCACCATTCGTCACATTCTGCGTGCCCCTCTTGAACCCGGTGCCTGACACCACCCGGTGCCAGACACCGGGTGGTGTCAGGCACCGGCAATCCGCGCCGCTGCGAGCGCCTCGTCAATCCCTGCCTCCACTTGGTCGGCCAGCCGCTTCCGTGCAGCCCAAGGGCCAACATCCTCCCTGGCTACCAGCGCCAGCACAGCGTGTGCGTCAACAGTCCCAGGGTGAATGATGCCGTTCATCAGGGATGCGTAACTGCTCCACGGCCATTGCTCGGGGCGCTGCACAAGGCCGGCCCTCACCGGATTGAGAGCGACGTACCGCAGCGTGGCGATCATCTGACGCTGATCGGCGATGTGGACATGATGGAATCGGCCGCCAAAGACGTGGCCGGTCCGCGCGTGACGACTATTGAAGTGCCTCGCATGACCGCCGAGCAGATCCCGCATTCCAAGGGGAATCGACCCGTCGGGCCCCCGAGCAATCAGATGGATGTGGTTGCCCATCAGGCAGTACCCGAGGCACGACCACTCGTACCGTTGCGCGGTGGCGCCGAGGCGCATCACAAATCGTTGCCGGTCGTCATCGTCGGCGAATACGACGGCCCGGTTCGATCCCCGCGCCGTGAGGTGGTACGCCTCGCCAGCATGGATTACGCGCATCGCACGCCCCACGTCGCCTCCTGTGCTCGCCGCCGTTGGTAGTGGGGAGACGTACGGCGGCGCCGATTCCACTGCGCCGTGAGCGCAACGATGGGGCTGGGCCATGTGACGAGGTGTGCCAGACACCCACCGGTGCCAGACACCGGTGGGTGTCTGGCACCGGGGTCGTTCCGTGCCCCGTTGGCAGGTGCGCCACTGCTCACGGCGTATCATCACCCCATGGCCGGTTTGGCCCCCAGCGCATGAACACTCACGACGTGACGATGAAATCCCAGACGCCGCTCGTCGGCCCCGCTGACGCAGCGCGATACGACTCGCGCTTCTCGTCGCTGGCCTCCGGGACCATGTCGTCTGCCATGCGCGATCTCATGGCCATCACCGAGCAGGCCGATGTCATCTCGCTGGCCGGTGGCCTGCCCGATACCGAGGCCTTCCCGCGCGCCATCTTCGACGGCATCGTGTCCGACATGGGGTCGGAGTACCTGGCGTCGAGCCTGCAGTACGGCCCCACCGACGGCATGAAGGACCTGCGCGAGCAGATCGCCATCCTCATGTCGCACGAGGGCGCACACGCCCGCGTTGACGACATCCTCATCACCTCGGGCGGCCAGCAGGCCATCGACCTGAGCATCCGCACCTTCGTCAACCCCGGCGACGCCGTGCTGGCCGAGGGCCCCACGTACCCGGGTGCCGTGCCCTGCTTCACGGCCTACGGCGCCGACGTCACGCACATCCCGCTCGACGACGACGGCATGCGTGTGGACCTGCTGGAAGAGGCCTACGCGCGCCTGGTGGCCGAGGGCCGCCCGCCCAAGCTGCTCTACACCATCCCCAACTTCCAGAACCCCGCGGGCGTCACCATGTCGCTGGCCCGCAGGCAGCGCCTCATTGAGTTCTCGCATGCGAACGGCCTGCTCATCATCGAGGACAACCCCTACGGGATGATCCGCTTTGAGGGCGAGGCGCTTCCCACGCTCTTCGAGCTCGACGGCGGCGCCGGCTGGGTGGTGTACCTCTCCACCTTCAGCAAGATCCTCGCGCCGGGCGTGCGCGTGGGCTGGGCTGTCGCCCCGCCCGCCGTGCTGCGCAAGATGAACCTGGGCAAGCAGGCGGCAGATCTCTGCAGCAGCAACCTCACCCAGCGCTTCATCACCGAGTACCTGCGCCGCCACGACTACCGCGAGCACGTGGCCCGGGTGAACACGCTCTACAAGGCGCGCCGCGACGTGATGCTCTCCACCATGGAGCAGCGGTTCCCCGCCAGCGCCACATGGACCCACCCGCGCGGTGGCCTGTTCGTGTGGGCCACGCTGCCCGACTACATCGACACCAAGGCCCTGCAGGCCAAGGCGCTCGAGCGTCAGGTGGCATTTGTGCCCGGCGAGGCCGCGTTCCTCGACGGCCGCGGCAAGTCGAGCATGCGCCTCAACTTCTCGGGCGTGTCGGAGGCCCTCATCACCGAGGGCATCGGTCGCCTGGGTGAGGTGCTCACCGACTTCTGCGCCCTGCACGAGACCCTCCACCCCAGGCGCACATGAGCCGCGTCGCGGTGCTCAAGGGTGGCCCCTCGCTTGAGCGGGAGGTGTCGCTGCGCTCAGGCACCAACGTCGAGCTCGCGCTCGCCCGCCTGGGCCACGAGGTCATCCCCATCGAGGCCGACCAGCACCTGGTGCGCACGCTCAGGGAGGCACGCCCCGACGTGGCCTTCGTCGCCCTGCATGGCCGTGGTGGGGAAGACGGCACCGTGCAGGAGATCCTCGAGATCCTGCAGATCCCGTACACCGGGTCGGGCGTGCTTGCCAGCGAGCGCGCCATGGACAAGGTGGTGAGCAAGGCACTCTTCCGCAACGCAGGTGTGCCGGCGCCGCCCGGCTACGCCTTCAACAAGGACGCCTTCAGCAAGATGGGCGCCGCCGACACCCTGCCCGAGATGCAGCAGAAGCTGGGCCTGCCTCTGTGCGTGAAGCCCGCGCGTCAGGGATCGGCCTTCGGCATCACCATGGTGCGCGAGCCCGGCGACCTGGGCGGCGCCATCCTCAACGCCATGGGCTACGACGACCGTGTGCTGGTGGAGCGCTTCGTGCCCGGCCGCGAACTCGCGGTGAGCGTGGTGATGGCACCTGAGCCCTGGGCCCTGCCCGTCATCGAGGCCGTGCCGCTCGGCCGTGACTTCTACGACTTCGAGGCCCGCTACACCCCCGGCGAGACCGAGCTGCGATCGCCGCGCGACGTGGATGACGACATCATCCAGGAGGCCGCGCGGGTGAGCATCCTGGCCTCGCGCACCCTCGAGTGCCGCGGCATCACCCGCGTCGATCTCATCCTTGATGACGACAACCACCTGTGGGTGCTTGAGGTCAACACCATCCCGGGCATGACCGACACCAGCCTGCTGCCGAAGGCCGCCGAGGTGGCCGGCATCGGGTTCGACCGCGTGGTTGCCGACATGCTCGACCTGGCCGCGCTCGACGTCTGATCCGGTGAGCCCGCTGGGAGACATCCCGGGCGCCGAGCGCACCGCAGTTCATGCCGGCACGGCCACCTTGTCGGTGCAGCAGATGGGTCCTGCCGACGGCACCCCGGTCATTCTGTGGCACGGCTTCCCGGAGCTTGGCTACTCGTGGCGCGCCCAGGCCACGGCGCTTGCAGGCGCCGGCTACCGGGCCATCGTCCCCGACATGCGCGGCTACGGCGAGAGCGACGCCCCTGAGGGCACCGAGAACTACGCCTTCCCGCTGCTTGTTGGCGAT
>CAIPNN010000055.1 GCA_903866425.1 uncultured Actinomycetes bacterium | reverse complement strand
CGCCTTCATCCCGCTGGCCTCTTCGCGCAGGTCGGCGAGTTCGGCGGCCACACGCTCGCGGCGCTCCACCGACGCGGGGTCGGTCTCGGCCTGCAGCGCCTGCTCCTCGATCTCCAGCTGGATGATGCGACGAAGCGCCACGTCGAGCTCTTCCGGCACCGAATCGATCTCGATGCGCAGACGGCTTGCCGACTCGTCAATGAGGTCAATGGCCTTGTCGGGAAGGAAGCGTGCCGTGATGTAGCGGTCGCTCAGGCGTGCCGCGGCCACCAGGGCGGAATCCTTGATGCGCACGCCGTGGTGCACCTCGTAGCGCTCCTTCAGGCCACGCAGAATCGCGATGGCGTCCTCCACCGACGGCTCGCCCACGTGCACCGGCTGGAAGCGGCGCTCAAGGGCGGCATCCTTCTCGATGTACTGGCGGTACTCGTCAAGCGTGGTGGCACCGACGGCACGAAGCTCGCCACGGGCCAGCATGGGCTTCAGCAGGTTGGCGGCGTCAACCGCACCCTCGCCCTTACCCGCACCCACGATGGTGTGCAGCTCGTCGATGAACAGGATGATCTCGCCCTCGGCGTCCGTGATCTCCGTGAGCACGGCCTTCAGGCGATCTTCAAACTCGCCGCGGTACTTCGCGCCGGCGATGAGCGCGCCCACGTCAAGCGCGAACACGCGCTTGCCGAGCAGCCCCTCGGGCACGTCGCCATCGACGATGCGCTGTGCGAGCCCCTCGACGATGGCGGTCTTGCCCACGCCCGGCTCACCGATGAGCACGGGGTTGTTCTTGGTGCGGCGCGACAGCACCTGGATGACGCGGCGCACCTCCTCGTCGCGGCCGATGACCGGGTCGAGCTTGCCCGAGGCCGCAGCCACGGTGAGGTCGCGCCCGTACTTCTCGAGCGCCTGGTACTTCTCCTCAGGGTTCGGGTCGGTCACCCGCGCCGAGCCACGCACCTGCTTCAAGGCGTCCATGAGCGACTCGCGCGTGATGCCGCCGTCGAGCAGCAGCTGGCGTGCGCCACCGCCATCGTCCACCAGCGCCAGCAACAGGTGCTCGGTGCTGATGTATTCGTCCTGCAGGTTCTCGGCTTCCTCACCGGCCTTCCGCACCACCGTGCGGAATCCGGGGCCGAACTCGACGGTGACGTTGGCGCCGCTCACCGATGGGCGGGCCTCAACCGCTGCTTGGGCAGCCGTCCGCAGCGCCCGCGGGTCAGCACCCGCGCGCTCGACGATGGGCTGCACCACGCCTTCGGGCTGGTCGAGCAGTGCGAGCAGCAGGTGCTCGGGCTCCACCAGTTGGTTGCCCCGGCGCTCCGCCAGGGTCTGCGCGCCCGCGAGTGCCTCGCTTGCGCGCACTGTGGGCTTGTCAACGGCCATTAGCTTGACCTCCTCGGGTCACGACTCTGCGGGGTCCTCGGCACCGGCCTGAGCCCCGCGGGAATAACTGGTTGCACGCGCACCGCCGGGAGCGCCCCGGTCCGGCGCACGTGGACGATCTCGTTCGACATGGCGCGCCGTGCGGCATCAGCCGCACGCGCTGCCTCCTGCATTCGGGCTTCGAGTTCACGCTCGAGCTCGCGCACCCGGCGGGTGGTCCGCTCAAGGTCGCGCTCAAGGCCGAGCACCCGCTCGATGCCGGCCAGGTTGAGCCCGCTCTCTGACAGGGTCTGAATGCGACGGAGTCGCGCCAGATCTGCCTGCGAGTAGAGGCGTGTCTTGCCCTTGCTGCGGCCGGGGGTCACAAGGCCCCGGCGCTCGTACATCCGAAGTGTCTGCGGGTGCATGCCCGCCATCTCGGCGGCGATGCCGATCATGAACACCGGGCGCATGTCGTCGCGTGCCGGGCTCATGAGAACAACCTCGCGCGCGGGTCGCTGGTGTCGAGTTCGGAAAACGCCTTCAGCGCCTCCTGCTGCTCGTCGCTCAGCGACGACGGAATGGTGAGCTTGATCTTGGCGAGCAGCGAGCCGTTGCCCGATCCGTCGAGCTTCGGCGCGCCCTTGCCCGGCACCCTGAGCGTGCGGCCATCCTGGCTGCCCGCGGGCACGGTGATGGCCACCCGGCCATCGAGCGTGGGCACCTCCACCTTGGCCCCGAGCGCCGCCTCGGCGAACGTGACGGGCACCTCGATGGTGAGGTCGTCGCCCTTGCGCTTGAACAGCGGGCTCGGCATCACACGGGTGATCACGTGTAGGTCGCCGGCCGGGCCGCCACGCATGCCGGCACCGCCCTTGCCCTTCAACTTGATGCGCGTGCCGTCCTTGGCCCCGGCGGGGATGCGCACGCGAATGCGGCGCTCCACGGTGCGGGTACCCCTGCCGTAGCAATCGCTGCACGGGTCCTCCACCACGGTGCCCTGGCCGCCGCACGACGGGCACTCCTCGGGAATCGAGAAGCCACCCACATCGTGCGTGACCGACCCGCGGCCATCGCAGGTGGTACACAGACGTGACGTCGAGCCCGGCTTGGCGCCCGATCCGGCACAGGTGCCGCAGGCCTCGTGCCGCTCGAGCGTGACGGGCACCTCGGCACCCGACATGGCCTGGTCGAAGGCCAGCGTGACCTCAACCTCGAGGTCCTGACCGCGACGGGGGCCCGAGCGGGCCTGGCCGCCGCGACGGCCTCCGCCACCGCCGCCTCCGCCGAACATTGAGAAGATGTCGCCGAAGTCGCCGAAGCCCTGGCCGCCACGCGCGCCGCCTCCGCCTCCGCCACCCGTTCCGGCGTAGCCGTAACCGCCACCCATGCGCAGCATCTGCTGCTCCGCGTCGTACTCCCGACGCTTCTCGGGGTCGGACAACACGTCGTTGGCGTGCGAGATCTCCTTGAACCGCTCTTCGGCCTTGGGATCATCAGGGTTGGCGTCGGGGTGGTGCTTGCGCGCCAGCTTCCGATAGGCCTTCTTGATGGCCTCATCATCCGCGCTCTCGGCAATACCCAGGACGTCGTAGAGGGACTTCTCGCTCAGCTCGCGCCTCCATCGCCGTCAGCCACCACCACGCGTGCGGGGCGGATGACGTTGTCGTTCATGCGGTAGCCACGCTGCACCACGGCCACGACCGTGCCGGCCGGGTGACCCGGCGCGGGCACGCTCTGCACCGCTTCGTGCACCGTCGGGTCGAACGCCGCGCCGTGCGCGGGGATCTCCTCCACCCCGCGGCCGGCGATGAGCCCGCCCAGCTGCTGCCGCACCATCTCGACGCCGGCCACGATGCCCGACGCCCCTTCATTTCCTGCTGCCACGAGTGCCTCCAGCGCACGCTCGAGGTTGTCGAGCACGGGCAGCAGTTCACCCACGACGTCACGGATTCCCGCGTCCTGAAGAAGCGGGCGCTCGCGCTCAACGCGCTTGCGGTAGTTGTCGAAGTCGGCACGCGTGCGCTGCAGCTGGTCGAGGTAGTCGTCCCGCTCCGCGCTCACACGGGCCATCTCATCTGGTGTCTCGTCAACACCCTCAGGGCCCGGGGCCCCGGCCTCTTCGGCCGGGACCTCGGGCTCCTCAGGAGCCACGGACGTGTCGGTGGTCTCGTCGGTCACGTCGGATTAGTCCTTGGCCTTGTCGGCCGGCTCGTCCTCGTCAATGACCTCGTAGTCGGCGTCCTCAACGACCTCCTCGGCACCCTCGCCCGGCTGCGCATCGGCAGCCGCGCGCTGGTACACCTGCTCGGAGACGCGGTGGAGCACCTGCGTGAGCGCCTCGGTGGTGCCCTCGATGGCGTCCGGGTCCTCACCCGTCTGGGCGTCCTTCGACCCCTGGATCGCCGTCTCGAGCTCCGCCTTGAGGTCGCCCTCAAGCGAGTCACCGTGGTCCTTCAGCTGGCGCTCGGCCTCGTGCACGCGGGCCTCGGCCTCGTTGCGGGCATCTGCCACGCGACGCAGGCGCTTGTCCTCATCGGCGTGCGACTCGGCCTCGTTCACCATCTGCTTCACCTCGTCATCGCTCAGACCGCTCGAGCTCTTGATCTCGATGGTCTGCTCGATGCCGGTGCCGCGGTCCTTGGCGGACACGTGCACGATGCCGTTGGCGTCGATGTCGAAGGTGACCTCGACCTGCGGCACGCCACGCGGTGCCGGCGGGATGCCGGTGAGGCTGAAGCGCCCGAGGGTGCGGTTGAAGCTGGCCATCTCGCGCTCGCCCTGCAGCACGTGGATCGTGACCGCGGTCTGGTTGTCGTCGGCGGTTGAGAACACCTGCTGCGCCTTGGTCGGGATCGTCGTGTTCTTCTGGATCAGCTTGG
>CAIPNN010000054.1 GCA_903866425.1 uncultured Actinomycetes bacterium | reverse complement strand
GCTGCGCCCGCTTGCCTCGGCACGCAGCGCAGGCAAGGTCATCGATTACCTGGGCAAGCCCTTCGAGGTGCAGGAGCTCACCGAGAACTCGTTCGAGGGCATTCAGATCGCCCTGTTCTCGGCTGGCGGCCAGCGCGCCCGCGACTTCGCACCCGCGGCCGTGGAGGCCGGTGCGGTGGTCATCGACAACTCGTCGGCGTTCCGCATGGATCCGCACGTGCCGCTGGTGGTGCCCGAGGTCAACGAGGCCGACATCGAGGGCAACCAGGGCATCATCGCCAACCCCAACTGCGTTGCCGCGCCGCTGGTGGTTGCACTCAAGCCCATCGCCGATGCCGTGGGCATCGAGCGCATCATCGTTTCGTCGTACCAGGCCGTGAGCGGCACGGGCCAGGCGGCCATCGAGGAGTTGCGCACCCAGACCGCCGGCAACCTGGCGGGCAATGAGCCCGAGCCCGAGGTGTACCCGCACCCCATCGCCTTCAACGTGCTGCCCCACATCGACGTGTTCGAGGAGTCGGGCTACACGGGCGAAGAGGTGAAGGTGGGCAACGAGACCCGCAAGATGCTGCACCTGCCCGAACTCGCGGTGTCGGCCACCTGCGTGCGCGTGCCCGTGATGTACGCGCACTCACAGGCCGTGCACATCGAGACCACCGAGCATCTCGACGCCGCCAAGGCGCGGGAGATTCTCATGCTGGCGCCCGGCGCCATCGTGGTGGACGAGCCCGGTGCCAACGCGTATCCCATGCCGCGTGACGCCGCGGGCCGCGACGAGGTGTTCATCGGGCGCATCCGCAACGATGCCTCGCACCCCAACGGCCTGGCGCTCTGGATCGTGTCGGACAACCTGCGCAAGGGTGCGGCCACCAACGCCGTGCAGATCGCCGAGAGCGTCGTGATGAACGGCTGGCTCTAGGTCCTACTCCGCGGTGTCGTAGGGCACGTCCCCGCCGTGTGACGGCACCATGCGGCGTGTGGGAGCGTGCCCATCGCGCACGCGCTTCATGCAGGGTGCGCAGAGGTCGAGCGACGCGCCGTCATCCTGCAACCGCCCCGTGCCCGATGCGGGTCCATGGGCCGGGTCGACCCGGCACAGGCCCTCAAATGGGTCATCGGGCGACGGCACGCCGGCCTCGTGTTCTGCCTCGCGCAGCAGCACGAAGGCCTCGTCTACCAGCACCTCGGCCGGGGGGATGTCATCGGGTGAGGTTGCCTGATCGAGTTCGGCCTGCGCACGACGCGCCACCCGTGTGGCGGCATCCAGGCGGTCATCGGCCCGTGCGTGGTGATCGGGCAGGCCGGCAAGCACGTCGAGGCGGGCACCAACGGCATCGAGCCGCACGCGGGTGGACGCACTGCGGTCGTCCAGCGCCTCGCGGTCGCGGCGGTTGGCCCGTCTGATCCCGAAGGCTGCGGCCCAGATGCCGCCGACCAGGGCGATGCCGATGAGGGCCAGCACCGATCGCACCAGGTCGCTGTTGGATGGAGCGAGCGGGGGACCCGCCGCCGCGCGGGCCGCCGCCGCAGCGCGCTCAACCGGGTCGGCGATGGTGCCCACCTTGGCGTTTCGCAGGCTGGTGGTGATGGCCGCCTGCGAGCGGGGCCCGACGGCGCCCACTGCGCGTCCCGGGGCAACGGCGACGACAGCGCCGTCAAACCCGAGCGCCCGGCGGATGTTGCCCGCGTAGTCGCGCATCGACGCCGCCCCTGACGGACCCTTCACCACCACGATGCGCACGGGGCGCCCCGCGGCGCGCAACTCGTCGGCCACGGCCGTGAGGCGTGCCACGGCATCGGCGGTGCCGCTGCCGGTGACGGCGGGGCTCACGTACACCGGCCCCTGACGCAACTGCTCCACCGCGGTATCGCCCAGGGCGACGCCACCACCGGCAAGCATGAACAGGGCCGCGACGATGGCCGCGAGCCGGCGGATCATGCGGGCAGTGGGGTTCGGCCGGGGAGGGGGCGCAGATCGCCGATGACGGCCTTGGCGCGCTCGGCGAAGCCGGGCACGAGCCCACCCAGCTCAAGGCGCATCAGGCTCACCTGCCCCTTGCGCCGCACCGGGCGGAACCCGAGGCGGTCGAGCATCTCCATGTCGAACAGGGTGTGGTTGAGGTACGCGCGCTCGGAGGGGTCAACCTCGTCGGGGTACCGCATGGCGAACAGTTCGATGGCCGTCATGCCGCGGCCCTTGATGTCGGCCAGGGCCTCAAGCAGTAGGCGCTCGATCGACTCAGCAGCGTCATCACCGGAGACGTACGCGCAGGTGACCAGCGCCGCGTCACGTCCGGGAGGGCCCGCCGGCAGCACCTTGGCCCGGGGAAAGGCGCCTGATGGGCCGTACTGCATGACCCCACGGATCTCGTTGCCCTCGGCGAGGACCCGACCCCAGGGGCCGAAGTCGCGCTCGGTGCGGTCGGCCCACGCGGCGCGGCGCTTCCAGTCGGCGTCGCCGCGCAGCGTCTGCCAGAACACGCAGTCGGTGCAGCAGGCGGGCAGGTCGCGCACTGAGGCGCGGGTGAGCGGAACGGGGCGCACGGGGGAACCGTAGCGGCTCACAAAACGGAAACGGCCCGGGCGGGGCCCGGGCCGTTTCGGCACTTCGCGGTTGGTGCGGGCGCTACGCGCCGACGGTGGAAAGCACCTCGTCCACCGGCACCAGGTGGCGCTTGAACTCCATGGTCTTCGTGGGAAGGCCAAGGGCCAGACCGATGAGCTGCGGAAGGTGCAGCACCGGCATGGCGTACTCCTCACCCATCAGCTGCTCGGTCTTGCGCTGGTAGGCGTCCATGGCCAGGTGGCACAGCGGGCATGGCGTGACCATCACCTGCGCACCGGCATCACGGGCACCTGCGAGTGCGACGTGCGACTCCTTCAGTGCCACCTCCTCGCGGGCGAGGATGATGGGGAAGCCGCAGCAGCGGGTCTTGCCGTCGTAGTCGGCCACCTCGCCGCCGAGGGCGGTGATGAGGCGCTCGAGCGACTGCGGACGGTCGGGGTCTTCAAAGCCCATGACCGACGACGGACGCAGCAGCTGGCAGCCGTAGTACGGCGCCACCTTGAGACCGTTGAGACCCTTGGGGCCACGCGCCTCGAGCAGGGACAGGCCCTCCTCGGTGGCGAGGAACCACAGAAGGTGCGTCACCTCGATGGTGCCCTGGTACGGACGGGCACCGGCCTTGATGAGCTCCTCGTTGACGGCCTCGAGCACGCGAGGGTCTTCCTTCACCATCTTGTTGGCGCGACGCAGGTTGAGCGTGCACACGTTGCAGATGGTGAGGATGTCGACGCCCATCGACTCGGCCTCGGAGAGGATCCGCACGTTGAGCGTGAGGTACAGGTTGGGCTTGGCCTCGGCCACGTCGCCGGCGCCACAGCAGGTGGCGGCGGGCATGGGCAGCAACTCGATGTCGAGGAGCGGTGCCAGAGCCTTGGTGGTGGCGTTGAGTTCCTTCGAGCTGAACTCAGCCACGCAACCGGGGTAGTACGCGAACTGACGCGGCACTAGATCGTCTCCTTGACGTTCTTGATGAGCTTCTTGACCTGATCGCGGTCCTTCACCTTGTGGGTGAGGGGCGACTTGGGCAGCTTGCCCTTCTGGGCCATACGCAGCGCGAGCGGTGCGTTGAACGGTGCCCCGATCGGGTCGGTGTACGGCGCGATGAGGATTTCGTTCAGCTTGCCGCCGCTGCGCAGCGAGATGAGGAACGCCTTGGCGTGACGGGCACCCTTGTCGCTGGTGACCTTCTCCTGGAACGCGATGCTGCCGAGCTTCTCGATGGCGTCACGCGGGTCCACACCCTTGGGGCAGCGCTCGTTGCAGAACATGCAGCGGGTGCAGTCCCACACACCGTGCTCGCCCGAGTACAGCTTGGCGCGGTTCTTGCGCTGGCTGTCGCGCTCGTCGGCGGCAAAGCGGTAGCCCCATGCGAAGGCAGCCGGACCCACGAACTCGGGGTCGGCAGCCAGCGAGTTGCACTCGGAGTAGCAGGCGGCACACAGGATGCACTTGCTCTCGTTGGCAATCTTCTCCATGGCGGCCTTGGGCACCAGGCGCTCCTTCTCGGGAGCGGGGCCGTCGGGGATGAGGAAGGGCTTCACAGCCTTGAACTTCTCCCAGAACGGCGTCATGTCGACCACGAGGTCCTTGATCGGCGTGAAGTTGCCGATGGGGTCGATGCGCACGACGTCTTCGCCGCTCTCGGCCTTGACCTGCTCAACCTGCGTCATGCAGGCGAGCACCGTCTTGCCGTTGGCCTTGCAGGCGCACGAGCCACAGATGGCGCTGCGGCATGAATACCGCACGGCCACGGTGCCGTCCTGCTCGTTCTGAATGCGCAGGATGGCGTCGAGAAGGGTGAGCTTCTCCTCGTGATCCAGGTCGAAGTCCTGGTGGAAGGGCTCCGGCTCGTTTGAGTCGGGCTGGTACCGGAAGATGCGGAACGTTGTCGCTGGCATCAGTAGGTCCTCACCTGGGGCTCGTACTTGGTCATGGTCACCTCGGAGTAGTCGAGACGGATCTCACCGTCGTCGGCGTACGCCAGGGTGTGCTTCATCCAGTTCTCGTCGTCGCGCTCGGTGAAGTCGGTGCGCGAGTGTGCGCCACGGCTCTCGGTGCGGGCGATGGCACCCGTCACCATGCAGTCGGCCAGGTCGAGCAGGTAGCCCGTCTCGATGGTGTGGATGAGGTCGGTGTTGAAGGTCTTGCCCTTGTCGCTGACCACCACGCCCTGGAAGCGCTCCTTCAGCTCGGTGACCGTGCGCTTGGCCTCCTCGAGCACCGGGCCCGAGCGGTACACGCCCACCTTCTCCTGCATGACCGCTGCGAGCTCGTCGCGGATCTCAGCCTGACGCGGACCGTTCTCGCGTGCGAGCAGGTCCTCAATGCGCTGCTGGGTCTCCTCGGCGGCGTTGCTCGGCACGTTGGGCTTGCCGCCGTGCTCCTGCACGTACGCGGCAGATGCCTCACCGGCGCGGGCGCCGAACACCACGGCCTCGAGCAGCGAGTTGCCACCCAGACGGTTGGCGCCGTGCACCGACACGCAGGAACATTCGCCGGCGGCGAACAGGCCCGGCATGTGCGGCGAGGCCCCCCAGTTGTCCACGTGCACGCCACCCATGTGGTAGTGCGCACCCGGGCGAATCGGGATGGGCTCGTTGATGGGGTCGGTACCCGCGAAGGCAATGGCCAGCTCGCGGATCTGCGGCAGGCGCTCCATGATGCGCTCGCGGCCCAGGTGACGGAGGTCGAGGAGCACACAGCCGTCGACGCCGCGTCCTTCCATGATCTCCGTGGCCTCGGCGCGCGACACCACGTCGCGGCTTGCCAGCTCAAGCTTGTTGGGGGCGTACTTGGTCATGAAGCGCTCCCCATCCTTGTTCAGGAGGATGCCGCCCTCTCCGCGGGCACCTTCCGTCACGAGCACGCCGTTGGCGGCGAGCGTGGTGGGGTGGAACTGCATGAACTCCATGTCCTTGAGCGGCACGCCCTTGCGGAGCGCGAGGCTCATGGCGTCGCCCGTGGATGCGTGCGCGTTGGTGGACGGGCGGTACACACGGCCGGCGCCACCGGTGGCCATCACGACTGCCTTGGCACCGATGGTCTCGATGGTGCCGCGGATCATGTCGTAGGCCACCACGCCCACTGCGTTGCCGTCGTCATCGGTCACCAGGTCGGTGACGAACCACTCCTCGTAGGTCGGGATGTCGTACTTCACACACACCGTGTAGAGCGTGTGGAGGATGACGAGGCCCGTGAGGTCGGCTGCGTAACACGTACGCGGGAAGCCTGCGCCACCGAATGGACGCTGGGCGATCTTGCCGCTGTCCTCCTGGCGGGAGAACACCGCGCCCCAGTGCTCGAGCTGGTAGATCTCGTGCGGCGCGCGCTCGCAGAGAATCTCGATTGCGTCCTGGTCACCGATGTAGTCGGCACCCTTGACGGTGTCGAACGTGTGGTTTCCGGTGTTGTCGTCAGTCTCGTTGCCGAGCGCAGCGTTGATGCCGCCCTGTGCGGCCCCTGAGTGGCTTCGGACGGGGTGCAGCTTGGTCACGAGGGCGACGTCGACGCCCGCCTCGTGCGCGGCAATCGCCGCCCGCATTCCCGCAAGTCCGGCGCCGACGACAATGACGTCGTGTTCGCGCACTATCCCGTACCTCCAACTGGTTTTGAGAGGGGTCCTGCTACCGGGAGAGGCTAGCGCAGAGCGGGTGCCAAATACCCCGAGAAACGCACCGTATGGTGGGTCAATCGGCCCATCTCAGGGGGGTCCCCTGACTGCGGTGCGTCATCCGGAGTAGCGGCGGGCGCCGGCGTACTGCGATGCGTAGTAGCCGGTGGTGATGTCAACGATCTTCACCACGTCACCGGTTTGCGGTGCATGCAGCATCTTTCCGCCGCCCACGTACATGCCCATGTGGTGGATGTAGCCGGACGAATCGGCGAAGAACACGGCATCTCCGGGCTGCAACTGCGACTGCGGCACGTAGGTGCCCACCTTCGCCTGGTCTTCCGCCACACGCGGCAGGCTGAGCCCCTGCTTGCCGAACACGTAGTACAGGAGGCCGGAGCAGTCGAAGCCGCCGGGCCTGGCGCCGCCCCAGACGTACGGGGTGCCCTGGAAGGTCATCGCGAGGGCCACCGCGGCCGCGGTGGCACCTGCACGGGCACCCCTCACGGCCCGCGTGGGGGCGTTTGCCACCTGATCGGGCTTGCCGGGGTCGGGCTTGAAGATGGTGATGTCCCCACCCACAACGGGGAACGACGCCTCAAACGGCTGCTTGGCCATCACCACGGTCCACCGCGGGCTGCCGTCGATGGCGGCGTTGGTCTGCGCGCGCTCGCCGTCGAGACCCAGGTAGAGCGGGCCATCCGACGTGGTGTCGTACACCGACTTGCTGCGGTCGCCCTTGGCCACGGTGGCGAGGGCGCTGGCGCGGGCAGCCACCGCGCCGGTCACCAGCGCGTTGGGTGCCTTGTCGCCCCATTCAGGCGGCATGTCGCCCGGCAGCACACCGCGGATGTAGTCCTCGGTGGACAGCTCGTTCACCACGCCCACGCGGCGCGACTTGCCATCGGCAAACACACGCAGCGTGCCCCTGAAGCGTCGGTCGAGGGGCTCTGCCAGGAGGATGCCCGTGGGGGCGGCGCCCGAATCCACGCGCACCGGGCCCTTCATCACGTGCACGTTGGCGGGGTTGTCGAGGTCGACGACCCGCAGGCCCTTCTTCACGCGGGTCACGCTGATGCGGTGGCCGGGGACGATGCCCATCTTCTTGCCGCCGCGCTTGCCGCCATCGCTCAGGCGAAGCGGCGTCTGGCCCACCATCACCACCTGCGGCGCGAGGTCGGCAATGAGCACACGGATCCGCTTCGGCGCCACCTGCGCGATGGTGCCGCCGGGGAAGGCCTCGGCGACAATCGCCCGGGGCTCCTTGCCGGCTTTCGCCATGGCGAGCACATCGTTACGCGTGAGAGTCGCCCAGGCCGGCGATGCTCCTGCGAGCACCATCAGGCCGGCGGCGAGGAGGCGCCGTGGAGAGGTCAACACGCGGGCCAACCTAGCAGCGACCCCTCGCAAGGCGGTCGCTGACGAGGTTCCCGCGGCACTTCTTGTAACGAAAAAGCCTGCGCTACCGGGCGTTCAGCACAGAACCAAGGCGTTCCATACCGATGGCGATCTCTTCGGGCGACACGCCCGAATACGCCAGACGCAGGGTGTTCTCGCCACCCGACACAAAGCAGGCTGACCCGGCCACGTAGATGACCCCGGCCTCCTGGGCCTTGGGCAGCAGTGCGTCGGCGCTCATGCCCTCGGGCAATTCGAGCCACATGAAGAACCCGCCCTCGGGCGGCGTGCAGATGGTGCCCTCGGGCATGTGCACGAGGCCCTCCACCATGGCGTCACGGCGCACGCGCATGAGGTCGGTGACCCGCGCGATGTTGCCGGGCAGCAAGCCCTGCACGCACACCTGGTGCACGGCGGCCTCGGAGAGGTGCGCGGGCGAGATGTAGGTCTGGTTGGCGCGGGTGGTGAGCGTGCCGATGAGCGCGGCCGGCGCGATGAGGTAGCCAACGCGCAGGCCAGGGGCAAGCGTCTTGCTGAACGACGACGAGAACATCACGCGCTCGGGGCCGGCCAGCTCGTAGATGCCCGGGATGTCGTCGCCCTCAAACCGCAGGCGGCCGTACGGGTCGTCTTCCAGAATCCAGAAGTCGTACTGCTCGGCCAGCGCGATGAGCGCCGTGCGCTTCTCAAGCGACAGCGTGGAGCCGGCGGGGTTGTGGAAGTTCGGGATGGTGTAGACGAGCTTCGGCACCTGTCCGGCGGCGCAGGCGGCAGCGAGGGCGCTCACATCCATGCCGTCGTCCTGCATGGGGATGGAGAGGATCTCCATGCCGTGCATCTGCGCCTGCAGCATGGCGCGGTCGTACGTGGGTGCCTCAAGCGCGATGAGGTCGCCGGGCGACATGAAGGTCTCGAGCAGAAACACGTAGCCCTCAAGCGAGCCGTTGGTGATGAGCACGCAGTCGGCGGTGGTGCCGTGGTGCTCGGCGAGCCACGTACGAAGCGGCGGGTATCCGCCACCTGTCCCGTACGACAGGATCACGGTTGGGTCACTGGCAAGCGCCTCAGCGGCGCAGCGGGCGATCAGATCGCCGTCGAGGGCCTCGGGCGCCGGGGCGCCGCGGGCGAAAGAGATGGTGTCAGGCACGCGGGCGAGTGTAGACGCGCATCCACCCCGGTTGCCGTGGCAACCGGGGTGGATGGGACACTCGTCTAGCCCAGCTGGTCCTTGACCAGCTCGGCCACCTCGGTGGGGTTGGTCCCCACACGCACACCCATCTCCTCAAGGGCGTCCTTCGTGCCCTGAGCAGTTCCCGACGAGCCGGTGATGATGGCGCCGGCGTGGCCCATCTGCTTGCCGGGAGGAGCCTGGAAGCCGGCGATGTAGCCGACCACCGGGGTCTTCATGTTCTCGGAGATGAAGCGGCCTGCCTTCTCCTCCTCGTCACCACCGATCTCGCCCACCATCACGATGAGGTCGGTGTCGTTGTCATCCTCGAAGCGCTGCAGGATGTCGATGAACGACGAACCCACGATGGGGTCGCCACCGATACCCACAACCGAGCTCTGGCCAATGCCGAGGTCGCCGATCTCCTTGGAGATCTGGTACGTCAGCGTGCCGGAGCGCGAGACGATGCCCACGCGGCCCGGGGTGAAGACGTCCGTCGGCATGATGCCCACGGTTGCCTCGCCGGGGCTGATGATGCCCGGGCAGTTGGGGCCGATGAGCGTCTGGTTGCCACGCTTCAGATGCGTGTACACACGCATCATGTCGTGGGCGGGAATGCCCTCGGTGATGCAGATGGTCAGGTCAACGCCTGCGTCCAGCGACTCGTACAGCGCGTCGGTGGCAAAGCGCGGCGGCACGAAGATCATCGAGGTGTTGGCACCGGTGGCCTCCACCGCGTCACGCACGGTGTTGAACACAGGGATGCCATCGACGTCCTGCCCGGCCTTGCCGGGGGTGACGCCGGCCACCACGTTGGTGCCGTATGCCTTGTTGCGAAGGGTGTGGAACTGGCCCTCGCGACCGGTGATGCCCTGCACCACCAGCTTGGTGTCCTTGTTGACGAGGATGCTCACGAGGCCTCCTTCGCGAGCTCGACGGCGCGCTTGGCGGCCGCGAGCATCGTGGGCTCAACCACCACGTTGGCGGGTGCGCGCTCAGCGATGATCGCGCGGCCCTCCGGTGCGGCGGTTCCATCGAGGCGCACGACGATGGGCAGCGTTGCACCCAGCGTGTCG
>CAIPNN010000053.1 GCA_903866425.1 uncultured Actinomycetes bacterium | reverse complement strand
GCCAACGCCGGCGACGCAGACAGGCCGATGGCTCCTGCCACCAGCCCAACTGCAATGCCGAGGCGGCGAAGCCCCCGTGTCCGTTGTGTTCGCATTGCCCCCACCTTTCACGTCATTTGCCCCGATATGAGGTTTGATGTGACGCTACGAGCGGGGCCGTCGCGGGTCGCCCGCGCCCCGGGGGGTTCGCGGTATGCGTGAGATGAGGGCGCCCTGCCCGATGGTCAGGGTGCGACCCCGTCCCTGCGGGGGGTTGGCCCGCCAAACCTGCCGAAGCCCGTATTTGATCGGCCCCGTGGCGGCCGCGGGCGGTATCGCAGGGCCTACGGTGGGTTCATGTCGATACGCCCCACGATTCCCGCATCAGCTGCCATCGCGACGGCGCTCTGCATGGCGTGCGTGGTGGCATCGCCCGGTCTCTCAGCGCCATCGAGACCGCATGTTCGGCCGTTCATCGTGACCGCCACAAGTCAGGCAGCGGCGCGGGCGCTGGCGCAGGCCGAGCGGCGGCGCGGAGTGCGCGTCACCCGCCAGTTCACCCATGTGCTGGCCGGCTTCACCGCCCGTCTCAACCAGACCGAGGTTCGCCGCTTGCGCCGCACGCGGTCGGTGCGGGGGGTTGACCTCGACCGACTGGTGAACACCACGCCCATTGAGCGACGCGCGTCGACCACCGGCCTCTGGGGTCTCGACCGCATCGACCAGCGCGGACTGCCGCTCGACGGGCGCATCGTCACCGCGGGGCAGGGGCAGGGAGTCACGGTGTACGTGCTTGATACCGGCATCCGGCTTGATCAGGTGCAGTTTCAGGGGCGCCTTGGCACCGGGCACGATGTCGTCAGCTCCCCCTATGGGAATGGCGACTGCAATGGCCATGGCACGTGGGTTGCGGGGGTGATCGGTGGCGAGATCACCGGCGTCGCGCCGCAGGTGACCCTGGTGCCCATCCGCATGATGGGGTGCAGCGGGGTGGGCTACGCGTCAGATCTCATCGCGGGCCTCGACTGGATGGTGCAGGACCACCAGCAGGGGGTTCCGGCGGTCGCCAACATCAGCATCTACGGCCCGCGCATGGATCCGGTCAACACGGCGGTTGCGTCAGCGGTTGCCGACGGTGTCGTGGTTTCGGCGGCCGCCGGCAACGACGGCAACAACGCATGCGACGGGTCTCCGGCGTCATCTCCTGATGCCATCACCACGGCCGCCATGTCGCCGGAGGACGCGATGAAGGTGTGGTCGGGCTGGGGCACGTGCGTGGACCTGCTCGCCCCGGGCGAGGCCATCACGACCACCGAGGCAGCACCCGTGGGCCTCGCCACGGTGGGTGGCACATCGATTGCAGCAGCCTTTACATCGGGCGCTGCGGCGATCGATCTTGGACTCAGCCCATTTCTCATGCCCGGCGACGTGGCGGGCCTGCTCCAGACCACGGCGACGCCCAATGTGATTTCCGGGCTCCTTCCTGGCACACCCAACCGCTTGCTGTACGTGGGCACGCCGGTGGACCCGTCGGCGCAGCAGGCATCGGTTGCGCCGCCCGGCACCAACGTGCTGCGCCAGATATCGGTCTCATTCAGGCGGGCCGCCAATACACGGGCCTCGCTCGGCCGCTACACGGTGAATGGGCGCACGCGATATGCGAGCCGGATCACCCTCACCGTGGCGGGGCGCAGTGCCGATCGCCGCAATGTGCGCGCGGGCCCCTTCTCGTACCGCAGCCGCATCACCAATCGCATCTCGATCGTTCGCCTGGTCGTGCGCCCCGTGAACCGGGCATTCAGCACCTCATCGGTGAGGGTGCGGGTGCGCTTCCCCGCGTAACCTCCGACCCGCGCCTCAACCCGCGAGGCGCATGGCGCGGAACGAGGGCACGCATTGGGCGAGTGGTACGCCAGCTTCATCCAGGAACCCGGCCGCGCCGGCATCCTGTTCATGCTCCTCGCCTTTGGTGTCACCTTCGTGATCACCCGCACGCTCACGCGGCGTATTCACGCAAAGGGGCAGTCGGAAGGGCACCCACGAGAGGGCGAGCAGTCCACGGGCCTGGTGAAGGACATCCACATCGGTGGGGTGCACATCCACCATCAGGTGTGGGGCATCCTGCTCATCCTGCTCGCCGCCGCGCTCGAGTTCTCGTACCAGCCCAAGTCGCCCTGGGTCGAGGTGTTGGGGGCGCTTTTCGGCATCGGGGCCGCGCTCACGCTTGACGAGTTCGCCCTGTGGCTTCACCTCGAGGACGTCTACTGGACAAGCGCCGGTCGCAAATCGATTGATGCCGTGGTGGTGGCAGTGGTGCTCATGTGTGCGCTGCTGCTGGGCAGCACGCCCTTCGGCGTGTCGCAGGCCGAAGACGGACCCGATTCACTGGTGCTCGCACCGATACTCGTCGTGGTGTTTCTGCTGTTCGTGCTCATCAGCATGTCGAAGGGCAAGTTGATCATGGGCCTCGTGGGCATCTTCATCCCGCTCGTGGCGATCATCGGGGCCCTGCGGGTCGCACGCCCTGGGAGCATGTGGGCCAAGCGCCGGTACGCAACCCGGCCGGCAAAGATGGCGAAGGCCGAGGCCCGCAACGCCCGACACGAGGCACGGATGGATCGCGTGCGCGATGTGCTCGGAGGGAAGTCGGCGGCCTGATGGGCATCGACATCGCGGGCACGAGGGAGCGGCTGCGGCATGGGCCCATGTCGTACCCGGCATTTCGCCGCATCATGGTGGCCCGGGTCATCTCGACCATGGGCACCTGGATGCAGAACGTCGCCGCCGGGTTTCTCGTCTATCAGATGACCGGCAGCGCAATGCTGGTTGGCCTGCTGGGCTTCTGCGCGCTTGGACCCAATCTCATCGGTACACCCGTGGGTGGGGCACTTGCCGACCGCTACTGCCCACGCAAGCTCGTCGTCTGGTTCTCAAGTATTGAGGTGCTGCCGCCGCTCGTGCTGGGTATCGCGGGGCTCACCGGTCATCTCACGCTGCCGCTCATCTTCATCGGCGTCATCGTGGAGGCCTGCATCCACTCGATGGTGTCGCCCATCCAGCAGCTGATCATCCCGTTTGCCGTCCCCGACGAGCTGCGCCATGCGGCCGTTGCCAGCACGTCTGCGGCGTACGGCGTTGGATCCCTCATCGGAACGGCCGTGGGCGGGACGCTCGTCGAACTCATCGGCGGCGGCGCGGCGTTCACGGTGAATGCCGTGTCAAACCTGATGGTCGCGGTGGTGTTCGCGGCGTCGCCGGTGCTGCAGCGTGCATGTGATCTGGCGCGTGCCAGCAAGGGCGGCAACATCTTCAAAGGGGTCAGCCGGGGCTGGCGCCTGCAGATCGTGCAGACGGTGATGGTCGGTGCCGTGCTCTTTGCCATCTTCATCGCGCCCATCCAGATGCTGATGCCGAAGATCGCTGCCGATCACGGCGACAGCGCCATGCTGCTGGGGTTCCTGCTTGCGGTGATGGGCGTCGGTGCACTCGTGGCAAACGGGCGGGTGCGCCGGTGGGCGCACGACGGGGAAAGCGGGTCGCGCACCCTGCTGCTCGGGGTGGTCATCTGCGCGGTGGGCGTGATGCTTCTGGCCATCTCTCCGTGGCTTGCCACCGACCTTCTGCTGCTGGCCATCGTGGGTTTCGGGTGGGAGGTCATCTACGTGTCAGGGTCGGCCACGGTGCAGCTGGACGTGCCCGAGGACATCCGCGGCCGCATGGTCGGCATGTTCTTCACGCTCGCAACCGGGGCCACGGCCATTGGCGCAGTCATCATGGGTGCGCTGTTCCAGGATCTCGGCGTTGCGCAGTGGCTGTTCATTGCCGGCGCCGTCGCCCTGGTCTGCGCACTGTTCATCCGCTTCAGGTTGCGCCGCGGTATGCGCATGATCCCCGTCAAGGGGACCATCGACGGGTAGGGGCGCCTAACCGGCCTCGCTGGGAGTGCCGGTGGTCATCTCCACCTTGAAGTCGAAGAAGGCCACGTAGTTCGTGATCTCGGCGATGGCGGGCACGGGATCTTCGTACACCCACGCCACGTCGGGCACCACCAGTGCGCCAAACCTGACGGAGCGATACGTGGCCTCTCCCCGGTGCTT
>CAIPNN010000052.1 GCA_903866425.1 uncultured Actinomycetes bacterium | reverse complement strand
TTCCACGCGGGCGATGGCAACCTGCACCCCATCATCGCGTTCGACCGCCGCGACGCCGACGAGGTGGAGCGTGTGCACCGTGCCGGCGACGCCATCATCCGCACGTGCGTGGCGGTGGGCGGCACGCTGTCGGGCGAGCACGGCATCGGACTTGAGAAGCGCGACTACATGCCGCTGGTGTTCAACGAGGGCGACCTGGCCGCGCAGGCCTGCATGCGCGCGGCGTTCGACCCCGATGAACGCCTGAACCCCCACAAGGTGCTGCCGCTCGGATCGCGCTGCGGCGAGACCATGCTGGGCGGTCGCGAGGCCCCCGAGGGCACGTGGATCTGACCCCCGCCACACGCGAGGAACTCGCCGAGGCCCTCGTGGTGGCCAGCGACGACGGTCGCACCATTGCCGTGCGGGGTGGCGGCACCGCATCGCGCCGCGGTCGCCCCGCCACCGCCGACGATTCCATCTGCACGCTCGGCCTCAACCGCGTTGTCGATTACGCCCCGGCCGACATGATCATCACCGTCGAGGGCGGCGCCCTGGCCACCGACGTGGCCGCGCTCATCGGCGAACGGGGCCAGCGCTGGGCATCGGCCGACATCCGCCCGGGCGCCACGGTTGGCGGAATCCTCTCGGGCGCCCGCACCGGCAAGTGCCGCCTGCGCCAGGGCCCGGTGCGCGACTCCCTCATGGAGGTGGTGGTTGCCACGGGCGACGGCCGCATCGTCACGGGTGGCGGCCGCACGGTGAAGCTTGTGACCGGCTTCGACCTGCCGCGTCTGATGGTGGGCTCACTCGGCACCCTCGGCGTCATCGTGCAGGCCACCCTCAAGTTGTGGCCCGAGCCGATGGCGAAGGAGTGGTTCACCGCCGAGGGCAGCACCGCCGAAATGCTCGCGCTGGCCAACGATGTGCTGAGCGGGTACCACCGCCCCGCGGCGGTCATCGTGCGCCCGGGCGCGATGGATGCCTGCATCGAAGGCGCACCCGAAGACGTGGTGGCCCCCGATGGCGCGGTGCCATCGCATGAGCCGGCCGACCCCGAGGGCACCGGGCTGGTGGAGATGGGCGTGCCGCCTGCCGCGCTCGGCGCAGTGGTGCGCAGGCTCGACGAGGCCGGTGAGCGCTTCGAGGCCTGGATGGGCACGGGTATCTGCCGGGTGGCAGTGAGCGACGCCCGCGAAGTGGCATCGGTGCGTGCGCTCGCCACCGAGCACGGCGGCCACGCCCAGGTACTGGACGGCCCCGACGCCCTGCGTGCCGACCCATTCGGCCCCATCACCTCGGGCGCCGACGTGATGCAGCGCATGCGCATGGCATTCGACCCCGCGGGCATCCTCAGCCCCGGCAACTTCGCGGCAGCGGAGGTGGCACCCGCGTGACCACCTCGTGGCTCCCCGGAATCCCCGCGCCGTCAGACGACGACCTCAACAAGTGCGTGTCGTGTGGCCTCTGCCTGCCCCACTGCCCCACCTTCCGCGTCACCGGCCTCGAGACCGCGTCGCCACGCGGGCGCATCGCTGCCATGCGCGCGGTCAGCGAGGGCCTGGTGCCCGTCACGGGCGAGTTCACCACCGTCACCGACGAGTGCCTGGCCTGCCGCGCCTGCGAGGCCGCATGCCCGAGTGGGGTGCCCTACGGGCGCATGATCGAGGCCGCCCGCGCCCAGACCGAGGCCGTGCGTACAGGCTCCGGCAAGCGCAAGCGCCGCCTCATCACCAAGGTCATCGCCAGCCCGCGCCTGCTGCGCGCGGCCGCGTGGGGCATCGCGCTGGGTCAGGCAACACGGCTCGACCACCTGCTGCCCACGAGCCTCCGCATGGCCACCCCACGCATCACGTTCAAGGATCTGCGTACCCCACTGCCGCCAAGCGGTGGCGAGGGACCGGTGGCGATGATGCTGGTGGGCTGCGTGATGGACGTGGCCTTCCGCCCCGTGCACCAGGCCACCGCCGATGCCCTGCTGCGCGCTGGCTACCGCGTTGAGGTGCCCCAGCAGGGCGGCTGCTGCGGAGCCCTGGCCGCCCATGCCGGCGAGACGGATTCGGCCAGGGCACTGGCCCGCGAGCGCATCGCGCAGTTCGAGCACGCCGACGTGATCGTTGTGGACAGCGCCGGGTGCAGCGCCCACATGCGCACGTACGCAGAACTGCTGGCCGACGACCCCGAGTGGCACGAGCGTGCTCGCAGCCTTGAGGCCCGCGTGCGTGACGCCGTGGAGATCGAGGCGCCGGTTGGCCGCCAGGTGGAGGGCCGCGTGGCCGTGCATGACGCCTGCCACCACCTGCAGGCGCAGGGCCTTGGGCCCGAGATCCGCCGCACGCTGCGCGACGCCGGGGCCACGCCCGTTGACCTG
>CAIPNN010000051.1 GCA_903866425.1 uncultured Actinomycetes bacterium | reverse complement strand
ACCCACGCATTGGGTGTGCGCCCCTGCGGCCCGGGCAGTGTGACGCCAACCACGTGCGCCCCCGCCGCATGTGCGCCGCGCGACACGGCAGCCATCGCCCCCTCGTGGCCGCCGGTGGCCACGACCCATCCCGCCTCACCCAGCAGTCGTCCAAGGCGCTCGGCCGCAATGGCGTCCGGGTGATCGGGCGCGATACGGGAACTGCCGAACACCGCCACCACGCGGCTCACGCGGGCACCGCTGCGTCTGACAGCAACTCAATGAGCCGACGGGTATCGGGCTGTGCACCAAGACGGTCGACATTCCGCACGAGCATCTGCACCGATGGTGCGTCGGGGCCCTTGCGCTCGACCATCATGCGCAGGCGCACGACCGGCGTGATTGCTTCGCCGTCGGGGCCGCTCAACAGGTCCGACACATCAAGCAGGTCGAGCAGGCCGCGATCTGGGCCGCTCGGCATCGGGAACTCGGCGGCGACATCCGGAACACCCAGCAGGTGACCCCGCTCCGCCGCGCCCGAATGGTGGGCCACCAGACGGGCCAGCCGCTCGTGCCCCGCGCGCCGCAGCACGCGCGCACCTTCCACCGGGTGGTACCCCGACGACAGGGCGTACCCGATGTCGTGCAGCCAGGCGGCGGCAAGCAGCAGCCGGCGCTCGTCCGCGGGCAGCCGCACCAACTGCGCCGCGCGTGCCGCGCGCTGCGCCACCCCGCGTGAATGCTCGTACCGCGCGCGCGACGACAGCGACTCGCAGAGGTCGTGGGCACCCTTCGGGTCGCCGGCCTCGCGCCACATCGCCGGGGTCACGCCCACAGGCGAATGGCCTCGTCCACCACCTCGTGACCCTCAAGGTCAGCGCGTGTGCGCTCTGCCTCGTCCACCTCGGGCTCCGGGTCATCCATGAGGCGTGCCGTGAGATCGTCACGGCCGGTGAGGTCGCGGGCCAGCGTGAGCCACTCAGGCGGGATGTCGTCGGGCAGTGCAGCGCCGGTCATCTCGGCAAACAGCAGGGCCCACGCGCGCGGCAGCACATCAACGTTGTAGCCACCGCCACCCAGAGCGATCCACCGCCCGTCGGTCCCCTCGTCGGCCATGTCGTGCAGTACCCGCCAGAGGCGCGGGAACGTCGCCATGCGCACCTGCAAGTGCGCCAGCGGGTCCTGATGATGGGGGTCAACACCGTCCTGAGTGACGATGATGTCGGGGGCGAAGTTGCGCACCGCCGGCACGATGACGTCCTCGATTGCACGCATGTACGGGCCGTCACCGGCATATGCCGGCAGCGGGATATTCACCGAGGTGCCCGCGCCCTTCCCCACCCCGCGCTCATCAAGCGCGCCGGTGCCCGGGAACAGGTACCGCCCGCTCTCATGCACCGAGCACGTGAGCACGCGGGGATCGTCGTAGAAGATGAACTGTGTGCCATCCCCGTGGTGCACATCCACATCGACGTACGCGACGCGCTCGGCGCCCGCATCGAGCAGGGCCTGAATGGCCACGGCGGCGTCGTTGTAGATGCAGAAGCCATTGGCCTTGTTGGCAAAGGCATGGTGCAGACCGCCGGCGGCGGAGAACACCCGTGTGGCGCGCCCCTCCCACACCTCCATGGCAGCCGTCACCGACGCGCCGCAGACCGCCACGGCTGCCTCGTGCATCCCCGCGAACGCAGGGGTGTCACCGCCGGCCGCCAAGCCCCACATACCCGCCTCAAAGGCATGGGCAAGGGCCGGTTGCGCGCTGTAGCGCCGCACCTGAGCCATGTACGCCGGCGTGTGCACGCGGGCGATGAGGTCCTCATCACACGTACCCGGCGGGAGGACCGTCACGTCGTCGCGATCAAGCATGCCGTACATGCGGATGAGGTCGATGGCCAGCTCGCGATTGACGGGCGCGAGCGGGTGATCGGTGCCCAGGTCGTACCCGGCGAGGCCCTGCCGATCGACGAATGCAGTGGTGTCCATCACCACCAAGCGTAGCCCGAGCGGCCTAGAACTCCTGCGTCGTTGGCCGCATGATGATCTCGTTGATACTCACATGTGGCGGCTGATCAAGCGCGTAGAGCACCGCGCGCGCGACATCGTCGGGAACCAGGGGCGCCCCGCCCGGAGGCTCGTCGTAGAACGCCGTGTCAACGATGCCCGGGCCGATGAGCGTGACCCTGATACCGGTGCCGTGCAGGTCCTTGCGCGCGGCCTCCGCCATCGCCGTGATGGCCCACTTGGTGCACGAGTACAGCGAACCGGTACCCACCTGACGGCCGGACACCGACCCCATGAGCATCACGTGCCCGCGGGTGTCGGTGAGCGCCGGGATGCAGGCCCGCAGCGTGAGCGCCGCGCCGTACACATTGGTGAGCACCATCGACTTCCAGAACTCGGGCGACTCGTTGAGGAACCCGCGCTTCGCGCCGAACCCGGCGTTGGCGAGTACCCCGTCGAGCCGGCCGAAGGCCTCAAGCGCCGCAGTCGGAATGCGCTGCACGTCATCCCACTCGGTCACATCAGCCGTCACCGCCACGGCATGCGTGGGTCCGCCCAGTTCAACGGCAAGGGCATCGAGCAGCGCCGTGCGCCGCGCCGCGAGCACCACCCGCCAGCCGTCGGCCACCGCCGCACGGGCCACGGCCGCGCCGATGCCATCCGACGCGCCCGTGATGGCCAGCACGCGGCGCTCGCCGGCTATCGCGTCACCGTCAGCGTGTAGGCGGTGCGGCCGGACACACCACGCACGTCAATGAACCAACGGCCCGTTGATGTGGCCACGTATCCCAACTTTGGCGATGCGACGGCCTTGCGGAGCGCGGCGGCGGGCGCACTGCGCCCACCGTTGATGCTGCGGGTGCCGGGGGCCCACAGCGCCAGGCGCATGCGCGCAGCAGAGGTGCCGCGCACGCGCACGCGCACCGTCTGGCCTTTGCGCAGCTGCACCGGGTACAGGTCATGGGGATCGTTGGCGTAATCGATCGCCGCCGTCACGCTGGTGGCGCCGTCCGCCGCGTTGATGGCCGACTCCGACTTGACGTGCGACACGTCGTCGTTGACCTCGGTCGGATCGTCGGGCGGCAACGGCAGGGTCACCGCGGCGCGAGCATTGATGAAGCCGTCGCCGTGGGAGAGGTCGCGACCTGGAGGCCCGCCGTCAGTCGCGGTGTTCATGATCTGGCGCATCACCTGATACGGCGTGGCACCGGGGTTGGCGGCGAACACGAGGGCAGCGAGGCCCGCAACGTAGGGCGTGGCCATCGACGTACCGGTCTTGGTGGCGTAGCCGGGCGCGATTGCGCCGTCGGTGATGCGGCGCGGAACCGACGAGAGAATGTCCACGCCCGGCGCGACGACGTCCACCGATGAGTTGCGGTCGCTGAACACGGCGAGTCCGGTGGGCGTGGGGCAGTCGGGATCGGGCGTGCCGGTGCACTGTGCGGCCACGCCCAGCACGTGCGCATAGGCAGCCGGATAGTTGAGTGTGCTGTAGCTCTGGCCGTCATTGCCTACTGAGGCCACCACCAGCGCGCCGCTGCGGAATGCCCAGTCGATGACGGCCTGAAACGACTGTGCTGACCCGGCGCCCCCGGCCGAGATGTTGATGACCTTGGCGCCGTTGCGTACCGACCAGCGGATGCCGCGCATCATCGTGGCGTCAGTGGAGTAGCCATCGCGGTCAGCAATCTGCACCGGGATGACCTCGGCTGCGCCTGCGGCACCTGGTGCCACACCCACGATGCCCAGGCCATTGGCAGGCGCGGCAGCGATGCCGGCCACATGCGTGCCGTGCCCAGTCCGGCCCCAGTCGTCCGCCGACTCCTGACCCGTCCAGGCGCTGAACGGCCGCACGAGCGGGGAATTCGGACCACTCCACTCCTCGTGCGAACGGTCAACGCCGCCGTCGAGGATCGCGATGCGCGGGCGCGGCCCGACGCTCGCAAGATCGGGGGCCCAGGTGCTGACGGCCCCCAGCAAGTTGGCCTGGCGATCGGGCGTGAAGTAGGTGTCGGTGGGCATGGCAACCGGAGTAAGCGGCTGCGGCGGTGCGGGTGTCACCGGCGCGATGTCGTCAGCCCGGCGTACAAGCGACCACTCGGCGCCGGTGACGCCCGGGACGGCGAGGGCCCGATCGCGAAGTGCGGCGTTGGCTGGCGCGGCGACGATCCATACGCCCGCCTCGGGTACCAGCGGGGTCACGGCGCCCAGCGCATCAAGTTGCGCGTGCGCGGCGGCGTCGGCCTGCGGCTCGGCGAATGTGACCACCAGCGATGCGGTGCCCGCCGTCGTCGCCAGGCGCGGAGGAGCGGCGGTGGAGAACGCAACCGATGGCGCGGCAAATGCGCCGAACGCGGCGAGCAGCGCCAGACCACCGCGGATGCGACTAGACAGCGTCGTACCGGTTGGTGATGGGCATACGTCGATCGCGACCGAATGCCCTCGGCGTGGTCTTGACCCCGGGAGGTCCTTGGCGCCGCTTGTACTCGGCGCGGTCAACCATGCCCACAATGCGCGCGACGACGTCCTCGGGGAATCCGCGCTCCACGAGTGCCGCGGGCGGAAGGTCCTCCTCGACATATGCCTCAAGAATGGGATCAAGAACCTCGTATTCGGGCAACGAGTCCGAATCGCGCTGGTCGGGGCGCAGTTCGGCGGTGGGCGGTCGCGTAATGGTGGCCTCCGGAATGACCTCCCTGCCCGCTTCGAGGTTCCGCCACGACGACAGGCGGTACACCCAGGTCTTCGACACATCGCGCAGCGGGGCGAACCCACCGGCCATGTCGCCGTAGATCGTTGAATACCCCACCGACATCTCACTCTTGTTCCCCGTGGCCAGCACCATGGCGCCGTGCTTGTTGCTCATCGCCATCAGAAGCGTGCCGCGCACGCGCGCCTGCAGGTTCTCCTCAGCCACGTCGCGCGGCCGGCCATCAAACACCTCGGCCAGCTGCGCCTCGAAGGCGTCGACCACCGGGGCGATCTCGATGACGTCCATGCGGATGCCCAGCGAGGTGGCGAGCGTCTGTGCGTCCTCAGTACTCCGTGACTCGGTGAAGACCGACGGCATGGCCACGCCGCGTACGCACTCGGCACCCAGCGCATCCACGGCGATCGCGGCCGTGAGCGCGGAGTCAATGCCGCCCGACAGCCCGATGATGACCCCGGGGAACCCGTTCTTGCCCACGTAATCGCGCACGCCCTGCACGAGGGCCCCCCACAATTCGCGCTCGGGACCGGCCACCGGTGCCACCGGGGACGGCGCCCCGGACGCCGACGGCAGGGTGGCCTCAATGATCACGGGGGCGGAATCGGCGAGCGGCTCGAGGCGACGCAGCAGGGGCTCGCGCAGACGGCGGCCCGCGGCGAGGTCGAGCTCGAGGTCAGCGATGAGCAGGTGCTGTTCGAACACCGGCGCGCGCGCGATGACCTCACCGCCTGCATCAATCACGGCCGAGCGCCCGTCAAATACCAGCTCGTCCTGACCACCCACCTGATTGCAGTACGCAAGCGCAGCCGCACTGTCGCTGGCACGCGTCTGCAGCATGCGTTCCCGGGCGTCGCCCTTGGCCTGGTGAAATGGAGACGACGAGATACAGGCGATCACGTCGAGGCGGGCACGGGCGAGTTCAGCGGCCACCGGCGCCGGGTACCAGATGTCCTCGCAGATGACGATGCCGATTCGGGCACCCTCGACGTCGAGCACGATGGGCCCATCACCCGCCCGGAAATACCGCGCCTCGTCAAAAACGCCGTAATTCGGCAGGAACCGCTTGTGGTAGACGGCCTGCACCCGCCCATTGGCGATGACCGCGGCGGCGTTGCGGCAATCCTCGTCGTGGTCGACAAACCCCACGATGGCAACGCCCTCGGTGACCTCGGGGGCAAGGGCCTCCAGCGCCTCGCGCGATGCCGCTGCGAACGACGGCCGCAGCAGCAGATCCTCCGGTGGATAGCCCGTCAGCGCCAATTCGGGCGTGAGCACCAGGTGCGCGCCACGGGCCGTGGCATCACGAATCGCCTCGCGCACCAGCGCCAGGTTTCCGTCAAGGTCGCCGACGACCGTGTTCAACTGCGCGCACGCGATGCGCATCCGCCGCCCTCCGACCGCCTGATCTCATGGGTCTGGCTGGCGATGCGCGGTAGCATCCAGCCCGTCCTCAGGATATACGCGACAAGGGGTTTTCCACGATGGGCACCAGTGGACGCACAAATGGACCCGGCCGCACCGCGGTCCCCCAGAACAAGAACATGACCCTGCAGCAGGGCGTCGAGCAGGCCGAGCGCCGCATCGGCAAGCCCTGCTACCACGCCGGACAGAAGGTGCCCGGCATCTTCGCGTGTGTGGCATGCCAGTTCCGCATCAACAATCGCGGCACGCTGCCGGGCTGCCCCGACTGCGGCGAGATCATCTGGGCGTACATGGGCGATGGCCCCCGCCCGGTACCGGAGGGCGAGACCGCCCGCCCCGAGCCCACCGCACCGGCGACCGAGGAGACGGTGCCGGTCGAGCCCACCGCGCCGCAGACGGTGCAGGTGGAAGAGGGCATCAACCTCGAGATGTAGTGCAGGGCGGAGGTGACGGTGCCGGATTCACGAATTCCTTACGCCAACCCCTCTGGTTTCGCATGAGACGGAGCGACGATCTTCCTGTGAGCACTTCCCTGACACGCGCCACGGTCTGCGCCGCACTGATCGGTGCGCTCGCGCTGGCCGCACCCGCGCTCGCGTCAAGTAGTGGCGGTGGGTCGGGGTCGGGGTCAGCGGCGGGGCCAGGACGTCACGGAGGTCCCGCCCCATCACCCCAGCGCGGATGCAGGTCGCCGGGGAAGGACCTCAGTCCGGTGAAGGCGGGGTCGGTCGGTGCCGGGGGGCAGATCGACATCGAGGGGTCCGGGCGCGTCAGGCTCAATGGGTCATTCATGACCTGGGGCACCGTGCAGGGCATGACCATCAAGGTCACCGATCAGCGGGGCGACGGCATGCTGCGGGTTGGCGCGGCCTGCGTGCCGCTCCGTTCATCAGGCGGCGGCGCGCGCACTGCCACAGTGCGCTCGCCCAGCGGCCGTTTCGTGGTTGACGGCACATCGGTGCGCGTGGAGATCAGCGGCCGTGGATCGCTTGCCATCGCTGTCACGGGAAGCGGCACAGGCCTCCTGAATGGCGTCGGCACATTCACCGTCAACAACGGGAACCCGCAGAGCTGGCCGCTCAAGCCCATCGACCTTGCGCTGGCACCCACCAAGTAGCTACTGGCGGGGGTAACCTCCGCGCAGACTTCCCTATGGCATCAACCGACGAACAGCCCTTCATCCTCATTGTCGAGGACGAGCCCAACATCGCATCCTTCGCGAAGATGTATCTGGAGGCAGCGGGCTTTCGCGTGGACGTGGCCGAGCGGGGCGATACCGCCCTCGAGATGATCGAAGCCGACAGGCCGGATCTCATGCTGCTGGACGTCAACCTGCCCGGAGTTGACGGGTTCGAGGTGACGCGCCGCATTCGCCAGGGTGGTGGGGCAATGCCCATCCTCATGCTCACCGCGCGCGATGAGCCGGTTGACAAGGTCGTGGGTCTTGAGCTCGGGGCCGACGACTACGTGACGAAGCCGTTCGACCCCCGTGAGCTGGTGGCCCGTGTGCGCGCCGTGCTGCGCCGGAGCGACGGACAGGCCGACCAGGTTGATCCGGACATGCCACCGGTGCTCGAGGTGGATGACCTGCGCATCGAAGTGGGTCCGCGCGAGGTGTACGTGTCAGGCGATGAAGTGGCACTCACTCCCAAGGAGTTCGACCTCCTGGTCACTCTGGTGCAGGCCCGCGGTCTGGTGTTGAGCCGCGAACAGCTGCTCGAGCGTGTGTGGGGCTACACATTCCTGGGCGACAGCCGCACCATCGACGTGCACGTGCGTCAGCTGCGCCGCAAGCTCGGCGATGCCTGCCCCATCGAAACCGTGTGGGGCACCGGATACAAGGTGCCGACCCGGCGGTGAGCAGCGCCCCGGCCGGCCGGCGGCCGTGGGCGAGCCTGTCGGGGCGCGTGGCTCTCGGGGCTGTCGGCGGCCTCATCGTCGCCGCCCTCCTCTTCGCAGCGGTGGCGGTGTCCCTTATCCGCAGTTCCGCGACCGATCAGGCGCGTGCCGAACTCGACCGCCAGGCCCGGGCAATCGCGGTGCTCGTCTCGGCCCGGGTCAGCACCGCCCTTGAGACCGGGACCGACTTCCGACCCGGACCGATTGGCAACCTCGAGACCCTCGCCGGCCCCAGCACCACGCTGTATTACGTGGGCCTCGACCTGTCGCCCGGCGCCTCCAACCCC
Source organism: uncultured Actinomycetes bacterium (assembly GCA_903866425.1). Lineage (GTDB taxonomy): Bacteria > Actinomycetota > Thermoleophilia > Miltoncostaeales > Miltoncostaeaceae > SYFI01. Next base: position 6,531 of record CAIPNN010000051.1, on the reverse strand, counting down.
ACGGGTGGCCTCCCGCAGACGGTGGCGCAGGACCTCGACCCCGCCCTGCTGGTCCGTGATGGGTCGCAGTCATTCGGCTTCACCCCCACCGGCGCCAACACACCCACGTTCGGCGCCGCCGCACCCGTCACGGTGGGCAGTCGTTACGTCGGCGCCGTGGTGCTCACCCGGCCCCAGAACGAGGTGGCGGCGGCGTGGGGATCGGTACTGCCGCCCGTGCTGGTGGCAACGCTGCTCGGGCTGGCCGTGGCCGTGGTGCTCGTGCTGTGGATCACCCGGCGGGCTACCCGGCCGCTTCGCGACCTCGAGTCGGCCGCGCAGAGCGTGGCTGCGGGTGACCTGCAGGCCGAGGTGGCGACCGGCGGCGCGGAGGAACTCGATGCCGTGGCCCGGGCCTTCAATGAGATGGTGCGCCAACTGGCCCGACGCGACCGCCTCGCCCGCGAATTCCTCATGCGCATCACCCACGACCTGCGGACGCCACTCACGGCGATCAGGGGGCATGCCACCGCGCTGTCCGACGGCGTGGTGCCGGAGGCCGCCGTGCCCCGCTCGCTGGGGGCCATTGAGTCGGAAGCGACCCGGCTCGAGGTGCTGGTGACCGATCTGCTCGATCTGGCGCGCATGGATGCCGACCGTTTCCGGGTGCAACTCGTACCGGTACCCGCCGCCCTGCCGCTCGAGCAGGCCGCGGATGCCCTGTGGTCGACGGCCGAGCGGAAGGGCGTGACGATTGATGCGGATCTGCCGGACTTGCCGGTCATCGTCACCGATCCCGACCGTGTGCAGCAGGTGATGACCAACCTGGTGGACAACGCAATCCGCTGGACGCCCGCCGGTGGCACTGTGCGCATCGTCGCGCGGCCGGCGCCGGACGGCGGTGTGACCGCCGAGGTGTCCGATACCGGTCCGGGTATCGCGCCCGAGATGCGTGAGGTGCTGTTCGACCCGTTCAGGTCGGCGGTCACCCCCGAGGGCAATCAGGGGTCGGGGCTCGGCCTGGCCATCGCCCACCAGCTCACCCGGGCGCTCGGCGGCGACCTCACCGCCGGCGACGCTGCGGATGGCGGCGCGTGCTTCACGCTCCGCCTGCCCGCACAGGCACCGGCACCGAAAAACGACGAGGGGCCCCCGTCCGAGATGGACGAGGGCCCCACGCCAACTGCCATGGGTGGTCAGGCCTAGGCCGAACCCTCCTCAGGGTGCGGAGCGAGGACGATGTCCCCGCGCTCACCCGTCCTGACGCGAACTGCGTCGTCAATCGGGATGATGAAGATCTTCCCGTCCCCGGGCTCGCCCGTGTGGGCGTGCTCGAGGATCACATCGACTGCCCGCTCGACATCGCTGTCGTCGAGCGCGATCTCCAACTTGATCTTGGGACGCATGAAGATGGTGGTCTTCGCGCCCCGGTAACTCTCGGTGTATCCGCCCTGGCGGCCCGAGCCCTTGACCTCGCTGATGGACATGGAGGGAAGCCCCATGGTCGCCAGCTTGTCGCGGATCTCGTCGAACGCCTCGTGGCGGATGAACGCCTCGATCTTCTTCACGTTGGCCTCCTCCCTATTCCTTGCCCGACGCAGACCGCGCGCCCAGCGTTGCCAGGTCCATACCGCGTGCTGCGTCGGGGAATGCCCCCGGAACCTCGATGAACTGCTCCGGGTATCCATACATACCGTGTTCGGAGATGTCGAGGCCCGCCATCTCGTCCTCTTCGCTCACGCGAAGGCCGACCGTGTACTTGATCAGCGCGAACAGGATGAACGATGCGGTGAACGTGAAGGCGATGGTTGCCGCCACGCCGTAGAACTGCACCCACAGCTGGTGTCCGCCACCGCCGTAGAAGATGCCGGCCTCCGAACCGGAGAGGTTCAGTGCGTCGAGACGCTCGCGCGTGGCGAAGAGGCCCACTGCGAGGGTGCCGAGCACACCGGAGATGCCGTGCACCGGAATACAACCGATGGGGTCATCGATCTTGAGCTTGTCCACCAGCACGACGAGCGGCGGCACGAGGATACCCACGACGAGTCCGATGACCACAGCGGCCCACGGGTCGATAAAGGCACACGGCGCCGTGATGGCCACGAGGCCGGCAATGGCACCGTTGCCCATCTGTGACACGTCAAGCGTCTTGAACATCAGCAGCGAACCGATGGTCGCGCCGACGACGCCGGCGGCGGCCGCCAGGTTGGTGTTGATCGCGACGTCGGCGAAGTTGTAGCCAACCGCCCCGAGGAACGAACCCGGGTTGAAGCCCATCCAGCCGACCCACAGGATCAGCACGCCGAGGATGGCGAGCGGAATCGAGTGGCCCGGAATGGGCTGTGGCTTGCCGTCTCGGAACTTCCCGATGCGTGGCCCCAGGAGCAAGGTGCCGGCGATTGCCGCCAGCGCGCCCTGCAGGTGCACGATCGAGGAACCGGCGAAGTCGAGGAAGCCCTGCTGGAACAGCCATCCACCGCCCCACGTCCAGTGGGCGACGATCGGGTAGATCACGCCGGTGAAGACGATGCCGAAGATGATGTAGGCGATGAACTTGGTGCGGTCGAGCATCGTGCCGAACACGATGGCCAGCGACACGGCACAGAACACCGCCTGGAAGAAGAAGACGGCCTCAACCGGCAGGTTGTATGCGGCGAGGGCGTTACCGAAGTCGAACAGGCCAAGCGAGTTTCCGTCGCCAGCGGCGTCCGAGTTACTCAGGAACCAACCAGCGGAACCCACGAAGTCGTTGCCATCACCGAATCCAAGCGCGAAACCGATCGCCCAGAACATCAGGAATGTAATGGCCAGGTTGATGACGATCTTGCCCGCGACCGCACCGGCGTTCTTCATGCGGGAAAGGCCGATCTCGAGCATTGCGAAACCGGCCTGCATGAAGAGCACCAGAATCGCAGCGATCACAACCCACATGGAGTTCACGGCGATATCGGTGGGGTTCGGACCGTCAGCCGCAGCGGCCAGCGCCGGGATGCCAAGCAGCAGCAGTGCTGCGGCGGCAACTCCGAGGCGAAGAGACCTCTGACGCATGAAGTGTCCTCCTTCATTGAGTTCAGGTCGGCGTTCGCACACCTCCCCATTTCGTTGACGAGGCTATGGGGGTGCCGGGCGCGGCTCCTTGTGCCCGGGGATGAAACGGCACCAGCGGGTATTCGCCTCAGGGCGAAACGCGTACGGCGGGCGGCGTCATGCCTGCAAAGCCGTGAGTACTCCGGTGAGGTGCGGGGCGACGGCATCGGCATCGGCCAGGGCGGCCGCATCGTGCGCCCCCGTGGTGACGGCAATCACGCGCACCCCGGCTGCGCGCGCCGCGATGATGTCGCGCGGGGTATCGCCCACCACCACCACCTGATCGTCGGTATAGCCCGCCTGTGCGCGGTCGCGCGCCAGCCGCACCAGATCGGCACGCACCTCGGAGTCGGATCCGAACCCGCCGCCTCCGGGAGCGAACTGATGCCCAAGCCCCGCGGCAGCCACCTTCGCACGGCCGATCGCCTCCAGATTGCCGGTGACAAGCGCCAGTTCCGCACCCATTCCCACGAGCGCTGCCGTCACCGCGGCGGCGTCGGGCGCTGCGACGGGCGGCGCATGCAGGTGTGCAACCTCGGCGTGCATGCGGCAGGCCAGGTCCATCCACTCCGCGTTGGCCGCGTCAATATCGGCATCCGCCACGCCATGCCCTCGCAGCACCAGCCGGGCGATCTCGCGGTCGGTGCGCCCTGCGGGTCGAATACCCCACACGTCGTCGGGCGTCACCGGCACATCCCACACGGCACGCATCGCATTGGTCATGGCAGTCGCGTGGCCCTCGGGCAGGCCATGCACCAGCGTTCCGTCGATGTCGAACAGCACGAGCACGGCATCAGTGTGCCGTGTGCCGCTCCGCCGCGTCGGGTCAGCCGCCCGCCGGGTGTCCCAGGGTGGCACCCACGTGCGAGTGCGCATCCTCCGGCTCGGCACCGATGACCTCGATGAACCGCTCGGGGTAGCCGAACATGCCGTGCTCGGAGATATCGAGGCCCGCGGTCTCGTCGGCTTCGCTGGCACGGAGGCCGATGGTCTTCTCGATGAGCCAGAAGGCCAGATACCCCGCGACAAAGGCGAACCCGGCGATGCACACCATGCCGAGTGCCTGCCAGCCGAGCTGCGCTGCACCCCCGCCATAGAACAGGCCAGGCCGGCCGCCCAGACTGGCGGCGGCCTCCGGCGTGGCGAGCAGCCCGGCGGCGAGCACACCAACGATTCCGCCCATGCCGTGCCCGGCGAGCACGCCGATGGGGTCGTCAATGCGCATGCGGTCGACCAGCAGCACCATCGGCACCATCATGCATCCCGCCACCGCGCCGATGAGCGCACCGGCCCAGGGATCAACAAATGCACACGGGCCGGCGATCGCGCCGAGGCTGGCGATGGCACCGTTGCCCATCATGCCGATGTCGTAGGTGCCGAGCAGCAGGCGCGACATCACCACGGCGCCCAGCACGCCAAAGGCACCTGCAAGGGTGGTCACCACGATCACCGTGCCAAGCGGCTTGTCCACCGCACCGAGGAACGACCCGGCGTTGAAGCCCATCCACCCCACCCACAGGATGAGCACGCCGAGAATGGCGAGCGGCATCGAATGCCCCGGAATCGGGTTGGGCTTGCCGTCAGCCCGGAACTTGCCGATGCGGGGGCCCACGACGATCGCGCCGGCGATGCCGGCGAATGCGCCGGTGATGTGCACAACGCCCGACCCGGCGAAGTCCTGGAACCCATTCTGGAAGAGCCAGCCGCCACCCCACACCCAGTGGGTGACGATGGGATAGATGAGGCCCACGAAAAGGATGGCGAAGGGCAGGTAGGCCACAAAGCGGGCCCGGTCGAGCATGGTGCCCCACACGATGGCCAGTGCCACTGCCGCGAACATCGCCTCGAAGAAGAACTTCGTGGCTTCGTCAATGCCGGAGTACTGCAGGGCCTGCACGCCGTTGCTGTTGCCGATGTCGATAAACCACGCGGTGGCACCGGCAAAGCTGCTGCCGTCGCCAAACGCGATGGCGTAGCCGATGGCCCAGAACACCACGATGGCCAATGCGAAGTTGACGATGATCTTCGCGGCCACCGCACCGGCGTTCTTCATGCGCGACAGCCCCATCTCAAGGGCTGCGAACCCCGCCTGCATCAGCAGCACGAGGCATCCGGCGAAGATCACCCAGACGGTGTCAATGGCAACTGCATTCATGCGGAGAACCTTCCGGGGTCCGGGACGCCAAGCGCCCCGTTCCGGGGCTGCGAAACGATGCCAATCAGACGCATGGGCTGATCATGGCCCCATGTACAACGGGTGTGCCAGGGATATGGCCCGATGTATAAATCCCCGCACGAGCGGGGCAAACGTCTAGCCCGAGGTGCCCTCGAGCGCGGATTTCAGGCTGTCGAGACCCGCGGTCATCACACCCGACAGGCGCGATTCGATGTCGTAGCCCTCGACATCAGATGTGGCCACCTGGCGCCAGCGCACGCGGCTCCCGCCAGTGACCTCATCAACAGCGATGGTGGCGCGGTGGCTCGTGAGCCCGGGAATACCCGAGATCACCTCATATGAATACGTACGCGCAGCGTCGTCACGGTCGACGATGCGCTCCACCAGTACGGCCCCATTGCCCATGGTCGCCGTGCGGGTGTCGCCATCCATCACGATCTCCACGACCGGGCCGAACCACTCGATGATGCGCACCGCATCACCAGCGAGCGCCCACGCCTCATCGGCCGGCACCGCCACCTCAATTGAAACCTCAAAGTCATTCGCCATGCGGCGAGATTACGCCCCCGGCGGCGGCGGGGCGTCGTCGCAGAGGATGGCGGCGGCGGCGAGGATGCGCCGCCCGTCAATCTCGGGGCCGAGGCCGGCCAGCGAGTTGGCGCAGAAGGCGCGGTAGGTCGCAAGTGCCTTCTTGTGCATCGCCTTGCCCGCGGGCGTGAGGCGAAGCACGATGCCGCGACCGTCACGCGGGTGCGCCGAGCGCGTGATGAATGCGCGCTCCTGCAGACCGGCGAGTTGGTACGTGAGGCGATTCGATGGGATGCCGAGGGCGCGCGCAAGCGTGTTGGTGCGAATGCCATCGGCGCCTGCGCGCGCGATGCGGTCGAGCGCGAGCAGGTCGGACAGCCGCAGGTCATGCGCGGCAAGCAGATCGGCCGATGCCAGCCGCTCGGTGTTCTCAAACGACTCCCCGAGACGGGGGATCGCGAGCAGCAGCTCGTCGTCACCGAACAGACCGCTGAGCGCTGCATCCACAGTGCGTCCCGACATGAAGCCTCTTCACGTTGCCGTCACGGGCCGCACAGGACCCGTGGTGAGTGTCGCAGGAATGCGACACCATGGAGCACTATGAAACACGAGAAATCATGGATTTGCAGGCATTTATTGAACTGAATTCAAATCATGCCCGCGGGCGGGTCAGGAACCGTCCTCAAGCACCTCTGCCCGGGCCACCTCATCCTCCGGCGGGAGCGCATCTGGTGGCGTCGCGCGAATGCGCTTGACCAGTT
>CAIPNN010000050.1 GCA_903866425.1 uncultured Actinomycetes bacterium | reverse complement strand
GCCGACGATGGCGAAGAGGTACTTGCCCTTCATCAGGGTGATCACCACGAGGGCGATGTTCACGACGATGAGCACCGGGACGATCCACATCATCCCCGGGCCCTGGTACTGCTGCTCCACGCCGAACGGATTGCTGCCAAGAAGGGTTGCGGCGATCAGCGCGCCGGCCACCACCACGGCGTCCACCGACTTCCGGCCCACATCGCACCAGTAGACGTCCTGGAGGTAGAGCCACAGGGCGAACTCATCGAGCGTGAGCGCGGCGCCGATTCCGAAAAGCGCGGCCACGATCTCGAGCCATGGAGACGAGGGGCGGTAGGCGAACTCGATGAGACCGGTCACCAGTACCAGCAGGATGCCCCACACCTGGTGATGGATGTGGACGCCGCCGATGATGACGTCCTTGATGGCGCCCTCGTCCTGCTTCGACATATCGCCCTCGGCCCGCGCCCGCGCGTGGATCTTGCGCGTGATGCCCCGGGTGATCGTGAAGGTGGCCGCGAATGCAATGAGCATCCACACCACGCCCGCGCGGCCGGTGTCAAGGAGGTAGTGGCTGTACCAGGTGCCCATTCGCTCTGAAGTGTACGACTGGGGGGAGGGGATGCCCTCTGCGGGCGGTGGGTCAGGCGTCGGCGGGTCCCGCCCGGGTCGGTGCGTCAGTGAGCGGCGACGACGGCAACTTGCGCGTGAGGATCAGGCCGAGCACGCCCACGATGGCGAGGATGAGCAGCGCGCCGCGCAGCGACTGCAACTTGGCGTCCCCATATGAGGTGACCACGGCGTCCACCTGATCGGGCGGCAGGCCGGCCTTGGTCGCGGTCGCCTCAACCTCGGATGCCGGTACAACGGGAATGCCCGTGGCGGTGGCTGCTGCGGCCTGCTGCTGCAGCGCCTGGGTGGCGGCTGGCTGATTGGAGAGTTGTGCGTTGAAGGTGGCGATGAGGCCGATGAACAGCACGGATCCGGCCAGGGCGGTGCCCAGTGACATGCCGAGGTTCTGCATGGCGCCCTGCAACCCACCCACCTCACTGCTGCGACTGACGTCGGCTGCCGACAGGTTGACGTTGCCGAGCTGCGAGAACGCGAGGCCGAGGCCGGCGCCGATGATGGTCATGGCGATGCTGAACGTCGGACCGGTGAGTTCGGGGCCGATGGCGGTGAGGAGCACCACCACACCGATCACGCCGAGTGCCAGACCCACCTGCACGAGGGTGCGCGGCGAGATACGCGCTGACAGTCGCGATCCGACAATCGCCATGACGAAGATGGCCACCGACATGGGCAGGATGCGCACACCCGACTCGAGGGCATCGAGGCCCAGCACAGTCTGCAGATAGAGCGGCAGGATGAAGAAGGTGCCGGCCACGATGAAGTACATGACCGAGGTTGACCCGAGGCCGGCGCGCAGCACGGGGATCTTCAGCAGGTCGGTGCCGATGAGCGGACTGCCGCCACGTGATCCCAGGTGAGTCTCCCACCACAGGAATGCCCACCCGATCATCACGCCCAGCAGCACGATGGGAATGACCGGCGAGAAGCCACCGATCGTGAACGGCGGGTCAATCGGGTTGACGAGGCCCCACGCGCTCGCGCCCACCAGGGCAAGCACGATGAGGCCCATTGAGACGGCGGATAGGGCCGTACCCACGAGGTCGAACCGCCCCTGCTTCTCCTTGCGGGGGCCGTCGCCAATGCGGCGCACCAGCGGGAGGATTGCGACGAGGATGATGATCGTCTCGGCCGCGAACACCCACCGCCACGAGAAGTAGGTGGTCATGAACCCACCGATGAGCGGTCCGGCCGCCGCCGCTGCCCCGGCGATGCCACCGAGGATTCCGTAGGCGATGGCCCGGTCGCGCCCCTCGTAGTTGGCAGCGGCGAGGGATGCGATGGCCGGGATCACCAGCACCGCGCCGATGCCCTCCACCACGGACCATCCGATGAACAGCATGGTGAAGCCCTGCGAGATTGAGGTGAGGAACGAGCCGACGCCATAGATGCACAGGCCGATGACGAACGTGCGCCTGCGCCCGAGCCGATCGCCGATACCCGCGCCGGTGAGCATGAATGCCGCCATGGTCAGGGCGAATGTGGCGATTGCCAGCTGCATC
>CAIPNN010000049.1 GCA_903866425.1 uncultured Actinomycetes bacterium | reverse complement strand
CTCCGACGAGATCAGCTGCGACAGAGCGTAGATCGCCACAAGCGGGATGACGCCCCAGCCGACCTGGTCGAGCGGGACGGAAATATCAGGGATCGCGTGCAGAAATCCGAGATCCGTCCCGTCCTGGAACGTCTCTCCGGCGTTACGGAGCGTGTAGTACAGGGCGATGAAGACCGGCGCCTGAGCCAGAAGGGGCAGGCAGGAGCCGAACGGATTGACGTCGTTCTCCTTGTAGAACTTCATCATTTCTTCCTGCAACTTGGGCTTATTGCCCTTGTACTTCTGTTGCAGTTCCTTCATCTGCGGCGCGACTTCCTGCATGCGGCGTGCGCTCTTGTACTGCTTCACGAAGAGCGGCAGAAGGAGGAGGCGCACCACCAGGGTGAGCATGACGATGGCCCAGCCCCAAGTGAACCCGAGCGTATGAAAGAACTCGAGGACGGCGCGCATCGGCGCTTCAAGAAGATCCAACGGGTTCATCGCGCTCCGAACAGGTGCTGGTCGGCGGGGTAGTCAACGCCGCCCGAACTCCAGGGGTTACACCGGAGCAGGCGCCACGTTGCAAGAACGATTCCCCTGCTCACACCGAACATTTTAATGCTTTCGATCGCGTACTCGGAGCAGGTGGGGTGGTACTTGCACCGGCGCGGGAACATCGGGGAGATGTGTCGCTGATAGCCACGCACAAGGCTGATGAAGAAGGTCTTCACGCGGCGGCCTTGGTCACCCGCTCAGTGAGCTCCGACAGGCGATCGCCCAGCGCGCGCGAACCGCGCTCCTCGACGTATTCGTGCACGCCTGGTCGCGCGATCACCACGTAATCGACGCCCGGCTGAAGGCCATCGGAAATACGGGAGAACTCTTCACGCAGCACGCGCTTCACGCGGTTGCGCTCCACGGCGCCACCCACACGCTTGCCCACAGACAGGCCGAGACGGGGCGAATCGCCCTCGCCACGGTCGAATGCGTACACCACGAGGTGGCGGCCGGCCGCAGAGCGACCGCGTCGGTAGATCGCATCGAAGTCACCGGATCGCGTGACCCGATGCCGCTTCTCCCTCGGAGCGCCTGCCCCGTCCGGCACGGGGCCAGAACCTAGGCCGAGAGCCGGGCGCGGCCCTTGGCGCGGCGGCGCTTGAGGATCGCCTGTCCCGCACGGGTGGACATGCGCTTGCGGAAGCCGTGGGTCTTCTTACGCTTCCGCGTATTCGGCTGGTAGGTCCTCTTCACTTGGCCTGATGCTCCTTGGGGCTTTGAACGGCGGCACAGTACCACTTGCGAGCAGTCGTACATACCACCGGTCCCGGGGGCCCGAACCACGTGCCCACCTCGGCCGAAAACACCGGATTGATCCACAGTTGTGGACACTCCTGTGGATAACTCACGTTCTCCCTGCTCAGCGAGTCATGCCGTGTGCGGCGCACTGACCAATCTGACCCTGCTGGCCTCAATTTTCCCGCTCAGACCCACATCATTTGTCCACAGGGTGCAAACCGGCCGTTTCGGGGCATATCCCGTTGGTAGCGTGCCGCCCCCTGAATGACGACGAACCTGCCCGACACGCTCTCTGACGACACCCTTCGCGGCACCACACTTGTGGTGCGGGTTGCGGTACATCGCGCCGCGCTTGAGCCCCCGCTCATCACAGAGATCCGCGACATCGAGCCGGCGGCCATCATCGAGTCGACCTTTGCATGCGTGGCCCAGGTGTCGTCGGTGCCACCGCTCGCGCTGCGGGAAATCATTGAGAACCTCGTCCACGCCGGATTCACCGATGCGCTGGTGACGGTGCTGGACGCGGGTCGCACCGTCCGGGTCTCCGACCGGGGCCCCGGCATCACCGACCCGCGGCGCGCGGTGGAGCCCGGCTACACCACTGCAGACGAATACGTCCGGTCGATCGTGCGCGGCGCGGGGTCTGGCCTCGCACTGGCACAGGGCCTCGTGGCCGCCGAGGGTGGCACCCTCGACATCAACGACAACCTCGGTGGTGGCTGCGTGGTCACCATCGCCGTGGAAGGCGCACCGGCACCCGACGATCCTGCGGTCCCCAGCCAGCCCAGCGACGCGCAGCGGCGTCTTCTCGCCCTGCTGCTCGAGATGGCACCCGCGCACCCCGAGTCGATGGCGCGCGAGCTGCAGTTGCCCCTCGGCGTCGTCGGCCGCGAGCTGGTGCTGCTGGAGCACCGAGGTCTGGTTGCGCGTTTCGCCGACGGCGGCCGTGTGCTCACCGAGCGAGGCGCCGCAATCGTGGCGACCCTCTTCTAGGCCATGGGCGCAACCGTCCCCATCCTTACGGACTCCTCGCCGGAGCGGCTGGCGGAGATCTGGGATCAGGTGCGCGAGCGCCTGAGGTCGGCGCTCAATGGCGCGACGTACAACCTCACCTTCGAGCGAGCCCGCCCGCTTGGCTTTG